>NZ_JAXDEO010000027.1:0-90187 GCF_035064975.1 Pseudomonas sp. YuFO20 | reverse complement strand
GCAGGGTGATTTCATAGCGGGCTTCGTCGCGGGAGCTGGACAGGCGCTGGAAGTTGTTGACCATGCCGTACAGGCTGCGCAATGGCTTGTACTCGGGCGCTGGAAAGCCTGGGTAAGGTGGCTTTGGCGGCGAGGGGTACAGGCTGAAACTGGCGTCCTTGTTGAGCATCTGCTCGGCGCTGAGGTCCTGATTGGTGCAGGTGAATTCGATGCGGTAGCTGAAGGGCTGGCTGAGGTGTTCTTCGCCCTCGAAGGCCAGGACGTCGAAGACGGCGTCGAACCAGCGGATGGCAAATTTGTGGCGAGTGTGGTCGAAAAAGATGCGCGGAGGCGTGCTCATGGTCAGTCCTTCCTGGTCTGCGGGGAGAATTTGCAGGAAGGGTTTTGCGTTCACCCAGGTCCTGATGGATGAAAGCTTTGGTTAAGTTGAATAAGTTGGAAATGGGACGTTTCTGAGAAGGGTGTAGGGCTTTTCTGTATTGGAACACCGGGGTTAAAAGTATCGGACAACCCTGTAGGAGCGAGCTTGCTCGCGATGGTCGTTAACGAAAACTCTGTAAGCCTGACACCCCGCGGCCATCTCGGTTTTTTCGCGAGCAAGCTCGCTCCTACATGAGGGTGGCAGCTGTACGCAGGTGTGGAAGACCAGGCCAATCCCCGGGCCCTTGCCTACGCAGCCCTGGGCGGTAACGGCGGGTTATCGCTACCAGTGGTAAACAGGTAAAGCCTCAATCATCCGGCATTTCCGGTGGCTTGGCCGGTTTTGCCGGTTTGCCGTTTTTTGCAGCCTTGGCGGTCCCTTTGGGCGGTGGGGTTTCGGCAACCGGAGGTGGCGTTGGCGCCGCTGCTTCCTTCTCTGCCGCCGGCAAGGCATCGACGGTGTCGAAGATTTTCTTCAGGTCGACCGACCTGGATTCATCCCCCGAGCTTTCGAGTTTCTTCTCGCCGTCCTTGCCCATCAGGATCACTTTGGGCAACGCGCCGGCCCCCAGTTTCAGCGCACGGATCAAGGCCATGGTGTCCTGTTGGCCGAGGTCCTTGCCGTCCAGTTGGCCGGACGTGTTCAGCACGCTGTACACCCGGATGTTGCGCTCGGCGACACCCTGCTTGTTGGCCGGATCTTCCAGGGACTTTTTCAGGTTGACCCAGACCGGGTCGACGGTGCTCGAGGCAATCACGATCAGCGGCCGGGCCCTGCCCTTGTCGATATCCAGAGGTGAATCGCCATCGGCGGCGAACAAGGGGCCGGCAATCGCCAGCAAGGTAGCCAGGGTCAGTGACCTGATGAGCATGCGCATCTCCTTTTGATATCCACGCTCTAATGATTGCGCATCGCGGCGTTCGTTCCGGTGACGCTTGGCAAATGTGTTTCACCTTGCTCCAAGCTTAGGTCAGGGCGGTCATTGCGCAACAGGCTGGGCTAATCTGAAAGCATGAAATAAACCTCATGAGGAGCCGTGCATGAGCGTTCGACTGAACCACACCATCGTCTGGTGCCGCGACAAACAACGGTCGGCCTGTTTCCTCGTTGAACTGCTCGGCCTCCCGGCGCCGGAGCCCTTCGGGCCGATGCTGGTCGTCAGGCTCGACAACCAGGTGTCGCTGGACTTCTACGACAACGACCCGTCGATCGCCTCGCAGCATTACGCGTTCCTGCTCGGCGACGACGACTTCGACCAGGCCTTCGCCCGCCTGCAAGCAACCGGGCAGCCATGGTGGGCCGATCCGGGCAAGCAGCGGCCGGGTGAGATCAATGACCATGGCGGCGGACGGCGGGTGTATTTCGATGACCCGGACGGGCATCTGCTGGAGATCTTCACCCGCGAATAGCGGGATACTCATCGCTGCTGTCCGGCCAGGTCGTCAACACCTGGAAGCCATCTTCAGTGACCGCCACCATATGCTCCCACTGGGCTGAAAGGGAGTGATCCTTGGTGACCACGGTCCAGCCGTCGGCCAGGGTTTTGACGTGGCGCTTGCCCAGGTTCAACATCGGCTCGATGGTGAAGATCATGCCGGCTTTCAACTTCATTCCCTGGCCTGGGTAGCCGTAGTGAAGGATTTGCGGTTCATCGTGATAGATCTTGCCGATACCGTGACCGCAGTATTCGCGCACGACACTGAACCCGTCATCTTCCGCCACCTTCTGGATGGCATGCCCAATGTCGCCCAGCGTAGCGCCGGGGCGGACCATGCGGATGCCGGCGCACATGGCGTCATAGGCCGTCTTGACCAGGCGTCGTGCCTGCGGGCTGGGTTCGCCCACGAAGTACATGCGGCTGGTGTCGCCGTACCAACCGTCCTTGATCACGGCAATGTCGATGTTCAGGATGTCGCCATCCTTCAATACCCTGTTCGAAGGGATGCCATGGCAGACCACTTCGTTGACGGAGGCGCATACGGTCTTGGGAAAGCCGTGGTAGCCGACATTGCCTGGAATGGCTTTCTGTACGTTGACGATATAGTCGTGACAAAGCCGATCGAGTTCGTCGGTGGTGACCCCTGCTTGCACATGGGGCGTGATCATCGCCAGCACTTCGGCCGCCAGCGTGGCCGCCGCGCGCGACTGGGCTATTTCTGCCGGGGTATTGAGCTTGATATTGGCCTTCATTGCTTGCCCCCGGACGTTGCATGAACCGGCGAGGCTTGGGAAACATCCGCGATCGCACAGAGCTGTTTTACATCAAGGCCACCGGCCAGTTCGGCACGAATGAGCAGGCGGCAGATGTCGCTGTGATTCAATTCTGGATGTAGCTCGGCCAGCATCCCGATGCGCATCCAGTGTTCGGCTTGCGCATTGATCGAGCGACTCAGCGCATCGCTGGCGACGCGCAGGTTCTCATGCATGTCTTCTGAAATCTTGACGATACCCATCTACTTTCCCGATACGAAATATATATGAAACATATACTAATCGTTTCAGGTGCTGGAGCGCAATTTCTGGCACTGGGTTCAGCCAGAAGAATACTCAACCCTGCATCAGGACGGCGCCTGGCGGAACCCGCTTGCGCAGCTTCTTGCAACTGCCGGGCGGGGGCTGTTGCCCCGGCTGGCGATCGGCGAACCAGATGCGGCATTGGCCTGGGGGCGGCCAATGGCCGCGGGGAATCGTTATCTCATCGGACGCAGGCTCTGGCTCCAGCGCAGCCACCTTGAATTGTCCTGCACTCTGTGGCCCGGCAGTCGCCGCGGCCACTTCCGCTTCGCGCGCCTTCTGTACGGCAACCGGATTCTCCTGCGCCTTGGGCGGGATACCCGAAGCCTGGGCCTGCTGCGCCGCCTGGATCAACTGGAGATTGCGGTTGCGTAACGCCTCGTTGCCTGTAATCCGCATGTTCGAGCGCAACGCCAGGGTTTGCGCCTGCTGGTATTGCCCCTGCTGCAGGCGCAGCACGCCGAGGTAATGCAGGGTCGCGGGATTGTTCGGCTGGATATGCAGGGCACGCTCCAGCGTGGCGGCGGCCTGGTCCAGCTGGCCACTTTCATACTGCCGCGAGGCGGTTTCGATCAGGGCGGTTGAGGCACTATTGCTTTGCGCGGGCGTTTTTCGCTCGGCAGCCACCGGGCCAAACGACGCGACGGCGCAAAACGCCAGGAGGAAGCTGGGCAGGAAACGCTTGGTTGGCATCAGGGGGCAGACTCGGCTGATCTCGGAGGGCACCGCCATGAAAGCAGGCCACCAGCACTGCTCGGAATCTCCGATACAGGGCCCCTACTGACCTGGCCTGCACCCTGAAGTTCCCGTTGCCACGGCCACTTCAGCCCACGTTCGACCTCTGCCAGTCGAACCGACAGGACCTGCTCCCGCACACATCATTAAATTTTCAACTTCAGGAAAATCAACTATACCCAATTGGGCAATCAGTATTGATCCCGGCCCCAAGCACCCGTGCAGTCGCTGGTCCCCGGTCACTCAACGTCAGGACAGACCACGAGACTCTGGTTATGAATGGTTTGAAAGTCGCAGCAGGCCATACCGTTCTAGATTGCTTCCATACTTCCCGCCCGATCGTTGCCCTGGATCAAACCGACTTCACCGATGTTGCCGCCGCGGTACTGACCGTCGACGATGTCATGGGCGGCGCGCTCGATGCCATTCAACGAACAGGTTTCGACATCCCCCTATTCCTGGTGGTCCCTCGCGGCGGTGCCGGCAACCGTGCACTCGATGTCTACAAGCGCCTGCACGAGGTCATCCTACTGGTCAACGGAGTGTTTGACCTCTCCAGCTACAATGCCGAGTACTACGGCAATCAGCTGGAAACAGCCGCCAAGGCCTATGAAGAAAATCTGTTGCCGCCCTTCTTCGACGCCCTCAAGCTCTACACCGAGGCCGCCAATGCGACCTTCGCCTGCCCCGGCCACCAGGGCGGACAATTCTTTCGAAAGCACCCCGCCGGCCGCCAGTTCTTCGATTTCTTCGGCGAAACCCTGTTCCGCGCCGACATGTGCAACGCCGACGTCAAGCTCGGCGACCTGCTGATCCACGAAGGCCCGGCCCTGCTGGCGCAAAAGCATGCCGCCACAGTGTTCAACGCGGACAAGACCTACTTCGTGCTCAACGGCACCTCGGCGTCGAACAAGGTGGTCACCAATGCGTTGCTGACACCTGGCGACCTGGTGCTGTTCGACCGCAACAACCACAAGTCCAACCACCAGGGGGCATTGATCCAGGCCGGTGCCACGCCGGTGTACCTGGAAACCGCGCGCAACCCCTACGGCTTCATCGGCGGCATCGATGCCCATTGCTTTGAAGAAGACTACCTGCGCGAGCTGATCAAGGAAGTCGCCCCGGACAAGGCCCAGCTACCGCGACCGTTTCGCCTGGCGATCATCCAGTTGGGCACCTATGACGGCACCATCTACAACGCGCGCCAGGTGGTCGACCGCATCGGCAAGCTGTGCGATTACATCCTGTTCGACTCGGCGTGGGTGGGCTACGAGCAGTTCATCCCGATGATGAAGGATTGCTCGCCGATGCTGCTGGACCTGGGCGAAGACGACCCGGGCATCTTCGTCACGCAATCGGTGCACAAGCAACAGGCCGGCTTCTCCCAGGCCTCGCAGATCCACAAGAAGGACCGCCACATCAAGGGCCAGGCGCGCTACTGCAATCACGCGCGGTTGAACAACGCGTTCATGGCCCAGGCCTCCACCAGCCCGTTCTACCCGCTGTTCGCCTCGCTGGATGTGAATGCGCGCATCCACGCCGGCCGCAGTGGCTTGCGCCTGTGGGAAGACTGCGTGAAGTTCGGCATCAATGCACGCAAGCTGATCCTCGAAGCCTGCACGCTGGTGCGCCCCTTCGTGCCGGAAACCATCGACGGTCGCCCCTGGCAGGACCACCCCACCGACGCCATCGCCAGCGACCTGCGCTTCTTCGAGTTCCACCCCAAGGATCGCTGGCACGCCTTCCCCGGCTATGCCGACAAGCAATACTTCATCGACCCCTGCAAGCTGCTGTTCACCACCCCCGGGATCGACCCGATTGATGGCAGCTACACCGACTTCGGCATCCACGCCGGCATCCTGGCCAACTTCCTGCGCCAGAACGGCATCGTCCCGGAGAAGTGTGACCTCAACTCGATCCTGTTCCTGCTCACGCCCGCCGAAGACTGGGCGAAGATGAGCCATCTGGCCGCGCAACTGGCGCGCTTCGAGCAGTTCCTCAGCGATGACGCGCCCATGAGCCGAGTACTGCCGGCCATCTACGCCCGGTTCGAGGACCGTTACCGCAACTACACCATCCGCCAGCTCTGCCAGGAAATGCACGACCTCTACCGCAGCCATAACGTGCAGCAGTTGCAAAAGGACATGTTCCGCAAGGAACACTTCCCGAAAAAAGCCATGAACCCGCAACAGGCGCAGATCGAATACATCCGCGGCAATGTCGAGCTGGTCGCGTTGGCCGATGCCGACGGTCGTATTGCGGCCGAAGGGGCACTGCCCTATCCACCCGGTGTGCTGTGCGTGGTGCCGGGGGAAATCTGGGGTGGTGCGGTGCTCAAGTATTTCCTCGCGTTGGAAGACGGCATCAACGCGTTGCCCGGCTTCACGCCGGAACTGCAAGGCGTGTACCTGAAGGAACAAGGCGGCCGCATTCGCGCTTACGGATACGTGCTCAAGGCCTGACCTCGCCCCATTGAAAGATCAGCGTTTCCTGCGACTTACAGCAAGGAGTGTGCGATGGCAGATTCAAGCAAGAAAATGGGCCTGATGGGGCTCACCACCCTGGTAACGGTCAACATGATGGGCTCAGGCATCATCATGCTCCCCACCAACATGGCCCAACTGGGTGCCGTCTCGCTGTTGTCGTGGATTTTCACGGCGATCGGCTCGATGGCCATTGCCTATTGCTTCGCCCAGTGCGGGGTGTTCTGCGCGCGTTCCGGCGGCTTGTCCGCCTACACCGAAGAAGCCCATGCGAAGTCGGGGTTCTTCCTCTGCTCGTACCTGTACTTCCTGTCCCTGGCGATCGCCAACGTCGCCGTCGCGATCTCGGCGGTGGGCTACATGAGCGCCTTCCTGCCCTGGCTGAGCACGGGAGCCATCCCGCTGTTCGTCGGCACGGTCGGGCTGATCTGGATTACCATCATCGCCAACTTCGGTGGCCCCAGCATCACCGGCAAGATCGGCGCGATCACCGTGTGGGGCGTGATCATTCCGGTGGCGGGCCTGTGCATCATCGGCTGGTTCTGGTTCGATGCCAACGTGCTGGAAGCCGCCTGGAACCCCAACAACCTGGCGATCTCCGACGCCATCGGCAAGGCCATCCCCCTGACCCTGTGGGCCTTCCTCGGCATGGAATCGGCGGCCCAGGCCACCGATGCGGTGGAAGACCCCAAGCGCAACGTACCGCTGGCCTGCCTGTTCGGCACCCTCGGTGCAGCCACGGTCTATGTGCTGTCGACCACGGTTATCCAGGGCATCATTCCCAACGCCGAACTGGCCAACTCCTCGGCACCGTTCGCGCTGGTCTACGCCAAGATGTTCAGCCCGCTGGTGGGTAACATTGTCATGGCCCTGGCGGTCATGGCCTGCGTGGGCTCGCTGCTGGGCTGGCAGTTCACCCTGGCCCAGACCGCGAAGATGACCGCCGACCAGAACCTGTTTCTCAAGCTGTTCAGCAAGGTCAACGCCAGCGATGCCCCCGTGATCGGCATGATCGTCTGCGGCGTGCTGCAGACGCTCATGGCCGTGTCGACCATCTCGCCCGATGCCGCTGCACAGTTCAGCAAACTGGTGAGCCTGGCGGCCGTGACCAACCTGATCCCGTACATCACGGCGTTGACCGGTTTGCTGGTGATCATGCACAAGGCCCAGGTGGGGCCCGCGGTGTACTCGCGCAACGTGGTGGTGTTGCTGGTGGCGGTGGCCTACTCGTTGTACGCCCTGTATGCCTGCGGCAAGGACGCCGTATTGGGCGGCACCCTGGTGCTCGCCTTTGGCTACCTGCTCTATGGCTTCCTCGCCAAGCGTTTCGTCGACGCGCCCACCGTCACCCAGGCCAGGACCGGCAATGTTTAGGCATGGCAATCAGGACTGCTCAGACTTGTACACGGGGAAACCGGACATGAACGTACCTTTTGCTGCAAAAACCACCCGCCTGCTGCTGGCCCTGGTGGTCACCGCCCTGCCGATGGTGGCGAGTGCCAACACCCTGGAGCGCATCCGCGCCAGCAATGCCTTTACCCTGGGCTACGTGCCGGACCTGTCGCCCTTCAGCGTCCAGGATGGCGACAAAGCCAGCGGTTATGCCATCGACCTGTGCCTGAAGATCGCCGACAAGCTCAAGAGCGAACTCGACCTGCCCAACCTGCAGGTGCGCTACCAGCCCGTCACGTCTGCCGAAGAGACCAGCGCGGTGAAACTGGGCAAGGTCGACATCCTCTGCACGCCCACCCCGCCCACCCTCGAACGGCGCAAGACCATCAGCTACTCGATACCGGTGTACACCGCCGGCCTCTCGGTACTGGTGCGCAAGGATGCCACCGAACCGCTGCTCAACGCGCTCAACGGCAAGGAAGCCATCCCCGGCCCGACCTGGCGGGCGACGATCAACCGCGGCCTGGCCAACCAGACCTACGCCACCGTCGAGGGCGGTGTAGTCGAAGACTGGATTCGCGAACAGATGCGCATGCTCGGCGTGATCGCTTCGCTGGTGACGGTGGCCAATACCGAAGAAGGTGCAGCGATGGTCGCCACGCGCAAGGCCGATGCGTTCTTCTCCGAGCGCATGCTCCTGAAAAACCAGGTGGCCAAAGGCGGCGCCAACAATGACCTGATGGTCCTGGACCGCATCTTCGAGTTCTCCCCGGTGGCCATGATCGTCGAACGCGGTGACGAAGACTTCCGGCTGCTGGTCGATATGGCACTGAGCGAGGCTTATCGCTCCGGCGCCATCGAGCAGGAGTACGACAAGTACCTGGGCGGGATCAACGAGACGATGAAGAAGCTGTTCCGGGTGTATGCATTGCCGTGAGGATTTCTCAGAACGCCAGTTTGTAGCCGATCAATACCAGCATGGTCGCCAGGCAAGGACGCAACACTTCATCGGAGATGCGCCCGGTCAGGTGGCTGCCCAGGTAAATCCCCGGCAACGAACCGACCAGCAGATAACCGAGTACGTGCCAGTCCATGTTGCCCATGCTCGCATGGCCAAGGCCGGCGACCAGGGTCAGGGGCACGGCGTGGGCGATTTCGGTGCCGACCAGGCGGCGGGTCGGCAGCAACGGATAGAGGATGAACAACGCCACGGTGCCCAGGGCACCCGCGCCGATCGAGGTCAAGGCGACCATGGCGCCCAGCACCAGGCCGGTGATCACGGTCAGGACATTGAGGCGCGCACCGCTGGGGTTGTAGTTGCCGCCCGCGCGCTTGTGGGCGAAATCGAGCAGGCGTTTCTTGAACAGGATCGCCAACGCCGTGGCGAACAGGACAAAGCCCAACGCCTGCTTGATGATCGCGTTCATCGCGTCGGGTGCTTCGTTCAGACTGCTCAGGAACCACAACGTCAACGCCACCGCCGGCACGCTGCCGAGGGTCAGCCAACCGGTGATCGACCAGTCGATGTTGTTGTTCTTGCGGTGAACCAGGACGCCGCTGGATTTGGTGATGGCCGCGTACAGCAGATCGGTGCCGACCGCGGTTGCCGGGTTGATGCCGAACCATAGCAGGATGGGGGTCATCAACGACCCGCCACCGACGCCCGTCATGCCGACGATGAAGCCGACCACCAGCCCGGCCACGACCAACCCGAAATTCAATAGATCCATTGATACGTCCACAAACCGCAGGGAATAACTGGCCCGCAGCATAGCGACATTTCTTATAACCAGTTATATCGATGCGATCTATCTTTATACCCCGATCTCATCACGACCTGTAGGAGCTGCCGAAGGCTGCGATCTTTTGATCTGGTTTTTGAAGATCAAAAGATCGCAGCCTTCGGCAGCTCCTACAAAGGGGTGGGTCATTGCACCGGCAGGAAATTCAGGAACAGCAGGCTCTGGGCATAATTCAGGCCGATCCGCCGGTAGCGTTCGTCGAGCATCTGGGTCACCAGGTCCAGGCGCGCGACGATCTTGCCGAACTCCACGGCGAAACTCAGGTTGCTGCCCTCCTCCGAGATTTCGTTGGAGAACAGCATGGGCTGGCCGTCCTTGTTCTGCCGCTGACTGAGGATCCAGGTGGCGATCTCGATGTTGCGCGCGGCATTGCTGACGAACGTCGGGTTGATCGCGTCCGTCATGTAGAACTCCAGGCGATTGCCGTGGGCGGTGACCAGCATGCTGCCGATGGCATAGATGAACGCACCGACCCGATCGCCGAGAAACTCAGGGCTCATGGCAAACCGCAGCGCCGCCAGATCCTTCTTGTTCCCCAGCGTGGGCAAGGGCTGCTGCTGCTCAATGGCCATGCGCACCTGCTTGCCGGCGGTACGGGCATCGAGGAAGCCGGATTTCTTCAATTCCTCGGGGTTGCGCAGGTACAGCTTGCCCATCAGCAGGTAAAGGCTGTCGAGGTTGTCGCGCATGGCCAGCGTGGCCATGCGGTCGACGCTGGTTTGGAGGAACTCCTGGGGTTTGCCTTCGCGTATCTGGGTGAACAGGTCGTTGCCGGGTTGGTGGCTGCAACCGCTGGCCAGCAACAGCGACAGGCCGGCCAGTAGCAGGCGATGGCGACGGATTGAGCGGATGATGTGGGGTGAAACTTGGGCCATGGGCATTGAACTTGGACATGGGCCGGCGGTGGGGATCGCCGTCGGCTGGCAATGGATAGAGCCGATAGATGGGGAAAAGTGCGGTGGCGAGGGTTGGCAATCGATCACCGGCAGTTTTGGGAGCAGAACCGGAACGCAGCCGCTTACCTTGTAGGAGCTAGCTTGCCAGCGATGGTCGTCAACGATAACGCGTGATGTCAGGTTCATCGCGGCGCTCTGGCGTTAATCGCTGGCAAGCCAGCTCCTGCAGGGGATCGGGTACATCCGCGTGCAGTTGGCCGTCGGGATGGAACCCTTGGGTCTATCCTGATGCCAACCGAAATATCACTAAAAGGAGCAAGCATGCGCACCCAGCAATTGGCCGGCACCCAAGTGCCCGTGATCGGCCAGGGCACCTGGCAAATGGGCGAAGACCCCGCCCGACATAAAGAGGAAGTCGCCGCCCTGCGCCTGGGCATCGACCTGGGCATGACCCTGATCGACACCGCAGAAATGTACGCCGAAGGCGGCGCCGAGATCGTGGTGGGTGATGCCATCGCCGGCCAGCGCGACCGGGTCTTTCTCGTCAGCAAGGTCTACCCGCACAACGCCAGCCGCCAGGGCATTCCCCAGGCGTGCGAGCGCAGCCTGCGGCGGCTGAAAACCGAGACTATCGATCTGTACCTGTTGCATTGGCGGGGCCAGTATCCCCTGGAAGAAACGGTCGAGGCCTTCGAACGCCTGCGTGAAGCCGGCAAGATTGGCCGTTGGGGCGTGTCCAACCTTGATCTCGACGACATGCTGGAACTCCCGGCAAAGGAGGCCTGCGCCACCAATCAGGTACTCTACAACCTGGAAGAGCGCGGCATAGAATTCGATCTCTTGCCCTGGTGCAAGGCACACGGGATGCCGGTCATGGCCTATTGTCCGATCGGCCAGGCAGGGAACATGCTGGCCAATGCTACGCTCAAACAAGTAGCTGCTGGCCACGACGCCACGCCTGCCCAGGTCGCGCTGGCATGGCTGCTGCGCCAGGACGGCGTGATCGCCATCCCCAAGGCTGTCCGCCCGGAACATGTGCAACTCAATGCGCAAGCGGCACGGTTGAAGCTGGAGGCTGGGGATCTGGAGGCGCTGGACCAAGCGTTTCAGGCGCCCAAACGCAAGCAGCGGTTGGCCATGGTCTAAGCCATCGCGGTGACAGAGGGCTTCGATATGAGAAGCACCGATCAACCGGACGTCTTTAACCTGCAACGCTTTATCCAGGCGCAGAACCCGGTGTTCGACCGGGTTCAAACCGAACTGGAGGCCGGCCACAAGCGCAGTCACTGGATGTGGTTCATTTTTCCGCAATTTGCCGGGCTGGGTGACAGCGACATGTCGCGCCGCTTCGCGATCCGCTCCCGGCAGGAAGCACAGGCCTACCTCGACCACCCGCTGCTGGGTGCCCGGCTAAGGACTTGTACCCAGCAAGTGCTGGACATCCCGCAGCGCTCGGTGGCAGCGATTTTCGGCCATCCCGACGACCTGAAGTTTCGCTCCTCGATGACCTTGTTTGCCCAGATAGCGGCCGCCGACAGCCTCTTTCATCAAGCCTTGAACCAGTATTTCCACGGCATCCTGGATGACTGGACGCTGTCGCTGATGGACTCAAAACAAGCCCAGTTGCCCCCCCACCAGGGTTGAGAAATCATCGTCGACAAACGGCAGGATCGCGTCCGCCACCGGTTGCAGCTGCCGACTGATGTAGTGGTCGTAATCGATCGGCGCACTGCGGATTTCCAGCGGCTCGGGGCCGGCGACGGTGATCACGTAGCTGATCCAGCCGCCATTCTGGTACTGCCGCGGGCGGCCCTGGCGATCGTTGTAATCATCGGCGATGCGCGCCGCCCTTACATGAGGCGGGACGTTGCGCTGGTAGTCGTCAAGCGTGCGGCGCAGGCGCTTGCGGTAGATCAAACGCTCGTCGAACTCACCGGCCAGGGTCTTGCGCACGTACTCGCGCACATAGTCCTGATAGGGCTTGCGGTGGAAGATCAGCGAATACAGCTCCTGCTGGAATTGCCGGGCCAGCAGCGACCAGTCGGTGCGCACGGTTTCCAGGCCCTTGTAGACCATCTCGTCACTGCCATCGGCGCGCGTGACCAACCCCGCGTAACGCTTCTTGCTGCCCTCCTCCGCACCGCGAATGGTCGGCATGAGGAAGCGTTTGTAGTGGGTTTCGAACTGCAGCTCCAGCACGCTCTCCAGGCCGTACTCGCGGCGTACATGCTCGCGCCACCACTGGTTGACGTGATCGACCAGCGCGCGGCCGATCTGCGCGGCTTCCTGCTGGCCGTGGGCGCGCCGCAGCCAGACGAAGGTGGAGTCGGTGTCGCCGTAGATCACCGTGTGGCCCTGGGCCTCGATCAGCTCACGGGTGCGCAGCATGATCTCGTGGCCACGCAAGGTGATGGATGACGCCAGGCGCGTGTCGAAGAAGCGGCAGCCACTGGAGCCCAGCACGCCATAGAACGCGTTCATGATGATCTTCAGCGCCTGGGACAGCGGCGCGTTGTGCTCTCGCTTGGCGGTTTCCCGGCCTTCGGCGACCCGGGCGACGATGGCCGGCAGGCAATGCCGGGTGCGGGAGAACCGTGCGCCGCGAAAACCCGGTACCGAGTCCTGGTTGTCGGGGTGCTTGAGCCCTTCGATCAGGCCTACCGGGTCGATGAGGAAGGTGCGGATGATCGACGGATAGAGGCTTTTGTAGTCGAAAACCAGTACCGACTCGTACAGCCCCGGCTGCGAGTCCATGACAAAACCGCCGGGGCTGGCTTGCGCCGGCTTGCTGCCAAGGTTGGGCGCCACGAAGCCCTGGCGATGCATCAGCGGCATGTACAGGTGGGTGAACGCGGCCACTGAGCCGCCCATGCGATCGGCCGGCAACCCGGTGACACTGGCCCGCTCCAGCAGAAACTTGAGCAGCTCGGTCTTGGCGAAGATCCGCGTGACCAGCTCGCAGTCCTTGAGGTTGTACTTGGCCAGCGCCGGCTTGTCCTCGGCGAACATGCGGTTGATTTCATCCATGCGCTGGTACGGGTTATCGATCGCCTTGCCTTCGCCCAGCAGGGTTTGCGCGACGTTTTCCAGGCTGAAAGAGGGGAAACTCCAGGTCGCCGAGCGCAAGGATTCGATGCCGTCGATGATCAGCCGGCCGGCGGCGGAGGCAAAGTAATGGTTGCCGCTGCCGTGTTCGCGCCATTGCATTTCCTCGCCGCCACGCCCCAGTTTCAACGGCACGCCCAGGCGCCGGGCGTGCTCGTGCAACACCCGCAGGTCGAACTGCACGACGTTCCAGCCGATGATGGCGTCAGGGTCGTGGCGGGCGAACCATTCATTGAGCTTTTTCAGCAGCAGGGTTCGCGACTCGCAGTACTCAAGTTGGAAATCCACTGCGCTGTGGTCGCCATTGGGCGGGCCGAGCATGTAGACCTGACGCTCGCCGCAGCCTTCCAGGGCGATGGAATACAACTCTGCCTGGGCGGTGGTCTCGATGTCCAGGGACACCAGTTTCAGGCTGGGCCGATAGTCGGGGTCGGGTTTCATCTGTGCATCGAGCAGCAGGCCATCGGCATCCGGTGTACCGCCAAAACGTACCGGTGCGGTAATGAACCGCTCCATCATGTAGCGCTCCGGCGGGCGCACATCGGCCTCGTACACTTCGACGCCTGCCCGGCGCAGCGCGGTTTCCAGGCGCATCAGTTGCCCGTGCTGCTGGCAATACAGGCCGAGCACCGGGCGATGTTCGAAATCCAGCAGGGCCAGGGGCTTGAGCTCGACGTTCTTTTCGTCGCGCAACAGCGCCTCGGCCTGCTCGCGCTGCTCGGCCGGGATGAACGCCACCGACGGCTGATGAGGCAGGCGGATGCGCCGGGGGCCGCTGTCGGTCGCCAGCCAGAACTCGACTTCGGTGCCCGCCGGTGTGTCGCGCCAATGCCGGGTCAGGACGAAGCCCTGGGGTAAATCCACCACTGCAAACCTCAACGTTGATTCAGAGGGTGATTCTACGCGTTAGCCTGGAAAAGATCGCAGCCTTCGGCAGCTGCTACAGAAGAACGCATTTCCCCTGTAGGAGCTGCCGAAGGCTGCGATCTTTTTGGTTTAACAGAAAAAAACCGCCGGATGACGTTTTTTGCATGCTATCTGCCGCATTCGCCCTTGCCCTCAACGCCTGGGTCTACGATCCTTCAAGGACAACGACAACACCCGGGAAACCGCCATGAAAACCGTCGCGCAACTGCTCAAGATGAAAGATCAGAAGAACCAGGAAGTGCACCAGATCAAACCGGATCACATGGTGCTCGAAGCGCTGATGAAGATGGCTGAAAAAAACGTCGGTGCCTTGCTGGTGGTGGAGAATGACGAGGTGCTGGGCATCATCAGTGAACGCGACTACGCGCGCAAACTGGTGCTGCATGGCCGGTCCTCCGTGGGTACGCCGGTACGCGACATCATGGTATCGCCCGTCATTACCGTGGACACCCATCAAACCGTCGACACCTGCCTGGGCATCATGTCCGACAGACGCCTGCGCCACCTGCCGGTGGTGGAAAACGGCAAGTTGATCGGCCTGCTGTCGATCGGCGACCTCGTCAAGGAAGCCATCGCCGAACAGGCCGAGCTGATTCGCCAGCTGGAGCAATACATCCGCGGCGAATGACGATTCCTCTGTACCTGTAGGAGCGAGCTTGCTCGCGATGGTGGATCAGCTGCACAGGTGTCGACTGACACACCATCGCGAGCAAGCTCGCTCCCACAGGGGGAGGAGTTGATGAGTTTACGAAGGCCAATGCCGGGCAAACACCGGCGCCAATGTCGGGTGCCGGTCAATCCGTTCCAGCCAGGCGGAAAAACCCGGCCGGGTACGGCGCAAATGCTCGCGGCTGCCCGCCCACCGCGTAACCACCGCCGCCAGCACATCCAGCGCTCCCGGTGTCTCGTCACCCAAATACAACTCCGCGGAAAACTGGTCGGCAAACACTTCCCAACTCCAGTGCAGACGCTGCCGGGCACCGGCCATGAGGTTTTGCCGCGACGCTTCATCCGCCCCGGCCAGCCAGCGTTCGGGGTAATCGATGATGCCGATGGCCGCATAACAATTGCTGACGATGAACGCCAGGCCACGAATGGCCTGGTCACGGTCGGCAGGGTCGGCCGGCAACAGGTTCGACTGGGGAAACGTCAGCCCGAGATGAATCAGGATCGCCGCGCTCTCGGTGAGGATGCCGCCGTCGGGCAGTTGCAGCGTCGGGATCTGCTTGAGCGGATTGAGCTTCTCCAGTGCCTGGGCGGCCTCCGGGGAGGTCTCGACATCGATGAAGCGATAGGCGATCTCGCACAGCTCCAGTGCGGCCTCGATCGCTGCCGCGCCAGAGTTCTGATGTCCGTAGAGTTGATACATGCACGCCTCCTGATTGGCCGAGATCAGCACCCGCTATGCAGTGTAGAAGGCGCCATCGACCACGCCTCGACCGTCCGACGACTGTAACATCACGGCCATCAAGGGAATTGCAGCGCCGCGTTCAACGCGCCATGCAGCGCTGGTAACGCTCGTCGACCCGTTTGGCGAACCAGGCGGTGGTGAGCTTGCGGGTGATTTTCGGGCTTTGCAGCACGATGCCCGGCAATACCGCACGCGGCAGGGCACGACCTTCGGCCTGTTCGGCCAGGGCGAAAACCCGCTGATAGAGTTCGCTGTCCTCGAACGCCAGGGTGTTGCCCTCCTCCAATTGATCCCTGATCGTCGGGTTGCGCATGCCGAGCTGCTTGCCCAAGGTGCGCACCGCCAGTTCGGTGCTGCCGGGCATGATCGAATCGTAGCGGACCAGGTCGCCGTCCAGCGCCAGCGGAATGCCCGAGGCCCGGCTTACGGCGTTCTGGAAGGCGGCGTTGCGACTGGCATACCAACCGGCGTTGAAATCGGCGAAGCGGTACAAGGGTTGCTTGTAGCTCACCGGATAACCGAGCAAATGCGCGATGCCGAAGTACATGCCGCCGCGCCGGGTAAAGACTTCGCGTCGTATCGAGCCCTCCACCGGATACGGATAGCCTTTGGCCTGCTGTTCGGCAAAGTCGATGCTGACCTGCATCGGCCCGCCGGTGTGCACCGGGTTGAAGCCGGCGAACAGGGTCTTGCCCATGGGCACCATGCCGATGAAGTCATCGAAAATCGCGCTCAGTTCCCGTTCGCTGCGCGCCGCATTCAGCCGGTCGCTGTAGGTCTTGCCGTTGGGCGAACTCACCCGCAGCGCACCGCTGACCAACAGTTCGGGGATATGCGCCTTGGATGCCCGGCGATCGATTTCCTCCCGGGCGATCTTGCCCAGCCCCGGCACGCGGGGATCAACCTGGAAGGTCGATTCCTGCTCGGTGACCGCCAGCACCGCACAAATGTTTTGCGTGGTCGGTGCAATGTCCTGCGCGGCAAACGCGGCGTAGATGTCCGTGGCCCACCCCTGGCGATCGACGGTCTTGGCCGGCAGCAGGCGCACGATCTGCGCCTTGACCTCGGCGGGCTTGCGCGCCAGCGGTTCCTGGGTGCGCTGGCTGCTGCAGCCGGCCAGCACCAGCAACGCGGTGATGCTCATGATCAATCGATGGGCTTGCATGTTGCTCCAGGGCGTTCGTTTAACCGGTTAACCATACGACCAATGGCATGGCCCAGGCTATGACCGTGGCGTGAGCCCGGCTGTTCCTCTGGTGCCCATGAAACGTTACCTACACACCGTCATACAAATTGATTGCAGGATATGACTGAGAACTCCTATCATTCGCGCCAGGAGTCGCATTTGCGCAAGGAGTTCCGCGCCGTCATAACTTTTTTATCAGCGGCGGCGCCGCCCAGGAACCCATTCCATCATGACTCCAGCCCGAACCGGCATACCCTACCGTCCTACGCTACTGGCCTTGTTTTGCTCATTGTCGGTCACGGCCCACGCCGCGACACCCGCGCCAACCAACTCTTCAGCGCTGGTGCTGGACAACGTTAACGTCAATGCCCAGGCGCCCTCTTCGTCCGACCTGCCCCCGGTATACGCTGGCGGCCAGGTCGCGCGCGGTGGGCAACTGGGGGTGCTGGGCAACCAGGACATCATGGACGTGCCCTTCAGCGTCACCGCCTACACCGAAGAACTGATCCGCGACCAGCAAGCCGAAACCGTGGGCGATGTGCTGCTTAACGACTCGTCGGTGCGCCAGGCCTCCGGGTTTTCCAACCAGGCCCAGACCTTCATGATCCGCGGGCTGCCACTGAACGGCGACGACATCTCCTTCAACGGCCTGTACGGCATTTTGCCGCGGCAGATCATTTCCACCGATGCCCTGGAGCGCGTAGAAGTGTTCAAGGGCCCGAACGCCTTCATCAATGGCGTGACTCCGTCCGGCTCGGGCATCGGCGGCGGCGTCAACCTGCAACCCAAGCGCGCCGCTGACGTGCCTTTGCGGCGCTTCACCACCGACATCAGCGATGAAGGGCGTATCGGCGAACACCTGGACGTCGGCCAGCGCTTCGGCGAGGACAACCGCTTCGGCGCACGGATCAACCTGTCCCAGCGTGAAGGCGATACCGCCATCGACGATGAAAACCAGCGCTCCAAGCTGTTCGCCATAGGCCTCGACTACCGCGGCGATGCCCTGCGCCTGTCCGGCGACTTCATCTATTCCAAGGAGCGCATCAACGGCGGCCGCAGCTCGGTCAACCTCGGCAATACCACGCACATCCCGGATGCGCCATCGGCCGACACCAATTATGCGCAGAAGTGGGGCTTCAGCCAGATCGAAGATACCTTCGGCATGCTGCGCGCCGAGTACGACCTCAATGAAAGCTGGACCGCCTACGCCGCCGCTGGCGCCAAGCACACCCGCGAAGTCGGCAAGTACGACGGCACGACCCTGGTCGGCAACGATGGCAGTTCCGTGACCACCGGCTCGTTCATTCCCCATGACGAGGACAACAGCAGCGCCATGGGCGGCCTCAACGGCAAGTTCGCCACCGGCCCGGTCAGTCACCGGCTCAATTTCGGCCTGGCCGGGATCTGGACCCAGCAGCGCAACGCCTTTGATTTCGACCTGACCCGCTATCCCAACAACATCTACCACCCGGTCGACGTGCCGGCGCCCCAGGGCGGTTTCTCCGGCGGCGACCTGCACGATCCGGGCATCACCGGCAAAACCTTCGTGCGCAGCGGCGCGGTGTCCGACACCCTGGGCTTTTTCGATGATCGCCTGCTGGTGACCGTCGGTGTGCGTCGCCAGCAACTGGTGGTCCAGGGTTATGCCTATGGCACGGGAACCCGCACCTCCAACTACGACGAATCGATCACCACCCCGGTGTACGGCATCGTGTTCAAGCCGTGGGAACACGTGTCGTTCTACGCCAACCGTATCGAAGGCCTGGCCGAAGGCCCGACAGCCCCCAACACTGCCGGCTCGCGGGTGGTGGTCAACGGCGGTGAAGTCTTTGCCCCGGCCCGCTCCAAACAGCTCGAAGCCGGTGTGAAGGTCGACATGGGCACCTACGGCGCCACCTTCGGCGTCTATCGCATCGAACAACCGGCCGACGGCTACACCGAAGTCATCGACGCCGGCACCGCGCGTTTCGTGCAAAAGGGCGAGCAGATCAACAAAGGCTTGGAACTCAACGTCTTCGGCGAACCCCTCGACGGCCTGCGCCTGCTCAGCGGGGTGACCTTGATGGACACCGAACTGAAGAAAACCCAGGGTGGCCTCAACGACGGTAACCGGGCCATCGGCGTGCCGACCTTCCAGTTCAACGCCAGCGTCGATTGGGACGTCCCCGGCCTGCAAGGCGTCGCGTTGAACGGTCGGATGCTGCGTACCGGCGGTCAATACGCCGACGCGGCGAACAACCTCAGCCTGCCGACCTGGAACCGCTTCGATGCCGGAGCCCGCTACGCCTTCAAGGTGCAGGAAAAGGACGTGACCTTGCGCTTTGGCGTGGAAAACGTGGCCAACAAGAAGTACTGGGAATCGGCCCAGGGCGGCTTCCTGACCCAGGGCGAACCACGGGTGGCCAAGCTGTCGGGGACTATCGACTTCTGATTATGTGGGAGCGAGCTTGCTCGCGATGGTCGTGAACGATAACGCGCGCTTTCCGGGCAGCGCGGCGCACCTGAGATCATCGCGAGCAAGCTCGCTCCCACAGGTATTTCCCACAGGTATTTTTTCCATTCAGCGGTCAGCCTGGCCGCTGCGCAAGGCTGGACCATACTTGCTGCACACGCCCAGGAGGACTGGCTCATGCAGCGTAGCGATGTGTTGATCATCGGCGCCGGCCCGACCGGGCTGGTCCTGGCGCTATGGCTGAGCAAACTGGGGGTGCGCGTGCGGATCGTCGACAAGACCTCTGCACCGGGCACCACCTCGCGGGCGCTGGCGGTGCAGGCGCGCACGCTGGAGCTGTATCGCCAGCTGGACCTGGCCGACGCCATCGTGCACAAAGGTCATCGGGTAGCCGCCGCCAATTTCTGGGTCAAAGGCCAGCCCGTGGCGCGCCTGCCGTTGAGCCGCGTCGGCGAGGGCCTGACGCCCTACGCCTTCCTCGAAATCTTCCCCCAGGACGAACACGAACGGCTATTGATCGAGCGCCTGCAATCCTTCGGCATCACGGTGGAACGCAACACCGAACTCGAAGGTTTCGAGCAAACCGATGACGGCATCAGCGCCACGCTGCGCCTGCCCGACGGTCAGCAGGAAACCTGTCAGGCCTGCTACCTGGCCGGTTGCGACGGCGCCCGTTCGATCGTGCGCAAGACCCTCGACACCGGTTTTCCCGGCGGTACCTACCAGCAGCTGTTCTACGTCGCCGATGTCCAGGCCAGCGGCCCGGCCTTCAATGGCGAATTGCATGTGGACCTGGATGAAGCGGATTTCCTTGCAGTATTCCCGCTGGCCGGCAGCGGTCGAGCGCGCTTGATCGGCACCGTGCGCGACGAACGCGCCGAACAGGCGCACACCCTGCAATTCGAAGACGTGAGCAGTCGCGCCATCGAACATATGCAGGTCAAGGTCGAACAACTGAACTGGTTCTCGACCTACCGCGTGCATCATCGGGTGGCCGACCACTTTCGCAGCGCCCGCGCCTTCCTGTTGGGCGATGCTGCTCATGTACACAGCCCCGCCGGGGGCCAGGGCATGAACACCGGGATTGGCGATGCCATCAATCTGGCCTGGAAGCTCGCGGCGGTCCTGAGCGGCGGTGCCGAGGCGAAACTGCTCGACTCCTACGAAATCGAACGCATCGCCTTCGCCCGCAAACTGGTGGCCACCACCGACCGGGTGTTCACCTTCGTCACCGCCGAAGGTTCTATCGCCGATCTGCTGCGCACGCGGCTGGCGCCCTTCCTGATTCCGAAAATGGCCTCGTTCGAAACCACCCGCGAGTTCCTGTTTCGCACGGTGTCGCAGATCACCCTGAACTATCGCGGCATGCCCTTGAGCACGGGGGTCGCCGGGCACGTGCATGGCGGCGATCGCCTGCCGTGGGCCCATGACGGTGAAGGGGACAATTTTGGGCCGCTCAAATGCCCGACCTGGCAGGTGCACGTGTATGGCGACACTAGCGACGAGATGATCGCCTGGTGCCACGAGCACCATCTGCCGCTGCATGTATTCTACTGGCGCCCGGCATTCGAAGCGGCGGGCCTTGGGCGTAACGGCTTTTACCTGTTACGCCCGGACACCTATGTGGCGATCGCCGAAACCTGCTCGGACCCCAAGGTCATCGAACGGTATTTCCGCGATCACGGCATCCGCCCGTATTTTGGCGCGCCCTGACCGGTTTTTTTCAGATTCCGGCCAGTGCCAGGTCCATCGCAAAGTAGGTGAAAATCAGGTCGGCCCCTGCGCGCTTGATCGCGCCGAGGCTTTCGCGCACCACACGATCCTCGTCGATGGCCCCGGCCTGTGCGGCGAACTTGATCATCGCGTACTCGCCGCTCACCTGATACGCCGACAAGGGCAGGCGCGAGGCTTCGCGAATGTCGCGGATGATGTCCAGGTACGCACCGGCCGGCTTGACCATCAGCGCGTCGGCGCCTTCCTGCTCGTCCAGCAGCGACTCACGTACCGCCTCACGGCGATTCATCGGGTTCATCTGGTAGCTTTTGCGGTCGCCCTTGAGCGCACTGCCCCCGGCTTCGCGGAACGGACCATAAAGCGCCGAGGCGAATTTGGTCGAATAGGCCATGATCGGCGTCTGGGTGAACCCGGCGGCATCCAGTGCCCGGCGGATGGCCTGGACCTGCCCGTCCATGGCCGCGGACGGGGCAATCACGTCAGCGCCGGCACGGGCGGCGGCCACCGCCTGTTTACCGAGGTTGAGCAGGGTCTGGTCGTTATCGACCTCGTGATTGTGCATCACGCCGCAATGCCCGTGGTCGGTGTACTCACAGAAACAGGTGTCGGACATGACGATCATTTCCGGCACCGCGTCCTTGGCGATGCGCGACATGCGCGACACCAGGCCGTTGTCGTGCCAGGTGTCGCTGCCGTCGCTGTCCAAGTGGTGGGACACACCAAAGGTCATCACCGACTTGATCCCGGCCCGGGCATAACGCTCGATCTCGCCAGCCAGCTTCGACTCGGGAATGCGCATCACCCCGGGCATGCTCTTGATCGGCACGAAGTCGTCGATTTCTTCTTCAACGAAAATCGGCAGCACCAGATCGTTCAGGCTGAATTCGGTTTCCTGGAACAGACTGCGCAGGCTCGCATTGCGGCGCAGACGGCGGGGACGTGCTTCGGGGAACTGACTGGACATGGGTATTCCTGAAAACTGTAGGAGCGAGCTCGCTCGCGATGGTCGTCAATGATAACGCGCGCAGTCTGAAGGATCGCGTTGCCCTGGCGTTTTTCGCGAGCAAGCTCGCTCCTACAGGGGGTAAGGGTTTAATTTGCGATTGGTTTCGGAATTTCCAGCCCGCGCTTCACCGCCGGCCGCGCGAGGAATTTCTCCAACACCCGGGTGACGTTGGGGAAGTTCTGGATACCCACCAGATCGCCCGCTTCATAGAAGCCGATCAGGTTGCGCACCCACGGGAAGGTCGCGATGTCGGCGATGGTGTAACGCTCGCCCATGATCCAGTCGCGCCCTTCAAGTCGCTTGTCGAGGACGCTGAGCAGGCGTCGGCTTTCTTCCACATAGCGGTCGCGTGGACGCTTGTCTTCGAAGTCCTTGCCGGCAAATTTATTGAAGAAACCGAGCTGGCCGAACATCGGGCCAATGCCACCCATCTGAAACATCAGCCACTGGATGGTCTCGTAACGTGCTGCCGATTCCTGGGCCAGCAACTGCCCGCTCTTGTCGGCGAGGTAGATCAGGATCGCCCCGGACTCGAACAGCGGCAACGGCTGGTCGTCCGGACCGTGGGGATCGAGAATGGCCGGGATCTTGTTGTTGGGGTTCAGCGACAGGAACTCGGGGGACATCTGGTCGTTGCTCTCGAAGCCCACGCGATGGGGCTCATAGGGCAGGCCGATCTCTTCAAGCATGATCGATACCTTGACGCCATTGGGGGTCGGCAAGGAGTACAGCTGAATCCACTCCGGGTACTGGGCCGGCCATTTTCGGGTGATGGGGAACGCAGACAAATCGGTCATGTGGGCATCCACGGGAAAATTGAGAATGCCGATCATAATGGAGATAACCCGGGCTGCGGCGTCTGGCGCCATGAATATCAATGATGGTGGAGATCAAGCGAGATCACGGCGCGCTGGCGTGCCGGCTAGTGTAAGGTGTCCATAATTCCGCAACATCCTGTCGATAACCTTTGCTCCAACCCGTGCAAGGTTACCGGTAAAGTGCTGCGCTCTCGGCCGGAATCGAACCAAACGGGCCTCAGAGGACTCTGAGATGCGTCCCTTTGATACGGACCGGCTTCACGACATGGAAAACACCCGACGCAGGAAAGTCGCGGTGCAAAGGTTTGTCAGCCTTAACTCAATGCGCTGAAGAACCGTTTACTCCATGATCAATCCGTTGAAATTCACCCAACACTTCAAACGTCGCGCTTATTTGATCCTGCCCGCCTTGCTGGTGACCAGCGCGTTGTTTTTGGCGCTGGAGGCCCGTGAAAGTCGCGCCCAGCCGGCGGATGGCACCCAGACCCTGGTGTTCCTGCGCCATGCGGAAAAGCCTGAGGGCGGCCTGGGCCAGCTCAATTGCCAGGGTTTGAACCGCGCCATCGACCTGGCCACCCTGCTGCCGGAAAAATTCGGCAAGGCCGACTACGTGTTTGCCGCCAACCCGACGCGCAACGTCGAGGAAGGCGAACTGGACAACTCCTACAGCTACATCCGCCCCTTGATGACCATCAGCCCCAGCGCGATCAAGCTCGGTTTGCCGGTGAACATCAACTTCTCGGCCAACGACACCAGCGACTTGGCCGATGAACTGCTGCACGACAAGTACCACAACTCGGTCATCTACACCGCCTGGTCCCACGGCTATCTGCCGGAATTGATCAACAAGGTCGCCGGTGAAGCCGTTGGCCAGAAACAGAAGATCACCGAGGACTGGGAGTCCAATGACTACGACTCGCTGTATGTGCTGACCCTGACCTGGCACAACGGCAAGGCCAGTCTGCAGAGCCACAGCTACAAGCAGGGGTTGGACAACGGGCAGCAGACTTGCCCGACTTGAATTGGTGCTTTAAGTCTTGTAGTGCCTTGACGGCCCCCTTCGCGAGCAAGCCCGCTCCCACAGTAGATCTTCAGTGAACACAAATTTTGTGTGTGGGAGCGGGCTTGCTCGCGAAGGGGCCGGCAAAACCACCCTCACCCGCGCCGACCACCCCGCTCGCGCAAATACGCCAACACCTCATCTCGCTCCCCCGCAAACTCGATCCGCGCCCCTTTCTTCTCCCGCTGAAAGACATACATCGGGTCGTAATACTCCACCAGCAACCCTTCGATCCACGCCCGGTGCAAATCCACCGCACCACTGCGCGCCTGTTCGGCCAGCGCGTCTTCCATCAGGATCAGCATCCGCTGGTGCCGTTCACCGCCCAGGCGTTTGCGCACATTGTTCAGGCTCGCCAGCAAACGCTCGGAAAACAGCGCAAAACCTTCCTCGCCATGGGCACCGATGAACTCGGCACACAAATCCACCACGTAATCGCGCAGGATCCGCTCGACTCGCCCGTGCAGGCTGTCTTCTAGCCAGACCATCGGAAACTGCTGCATGCCCTGGTACAACGGCAGTGGCAGCGCGCAACTGCCGACTGCGCGGCTCTCGTCTTCGAGCACGAACTGTTCGATGCCGCGGGCGCGTTTTTTCAACACGTCCACGGCCAGGCAGTTTTCAAAGTCGATGTTGGACGGCTGGCCGGTGACGCGTTTGCCGAAACTGGAACCGCGATGGTTGGCATGCCCCTCGAGGTCCAGGCCGTTGTCCAGTTGCGTGAGCACGTCGGTTTTACCGGTGCCGGTCATGCCGCCCAGTAACACGAAATCGCACTGAGAGACGGCCTGGTCCATGGTTTCCAGCAGGAAGGTACGCAGGGCCTTGTAGCCGCCGCCCACCCGCGGATAGTCGATGCCCGCCTCGTCCTTGAGCCATTGCTGGACGATCTGCGACCGCAGCCCGCCACGAAAGCAATACAACAGACCATCAGGATGGGCCCGGGCAAAATCCGCCCAGGCCTGGATGCGCTCGGCCTTGATGGCGCCGGACACTAATTGATGGCCCAGCTCGATCGCCGCCTGCTGGCCTTGTTGCTTGTAGCAGGTGCCGATCCGTTGCCGTTCCAGATCGTTCATCAGCGGCAGGTTGACCACGCCGGGGAACGCGCCCTTGAGAAACTCGACCGGCGCACGGGCATCCATCATCGGTCGATCGCTGAGAAAAATGTCGCGGTAATCGGTGCAGTCGACAGGCATCAGGACACCTCGACCGCGTGGCTCTGTCGCTCCACCAGTTCGCCGATCGGCGCCAGGTCCAGCCCCAGTTCGGCAGCGACCGCTAGAAACTCGGCGTTGCCTTCAGGCGTCACGGCGATCAGCAGGCCACCGCTGGTTTGCGGGTCGCACAGCACTCGCTTGTGCAGTTCCTGGAGGCGCCCGACCTTGCTGGCGTAGCTGTCGTAATTGCGCAGTGTGCCGCCCGGCACGCAGCCCTGGTCGAGGTAATACTCGACGCCCGGCAAGCGCGGTACCCGGTCATACCCGATGCGCGCTGTGAGGCCGCTGCCGTCGGCCATTTCCACCAGGTGCCCGAGCAGGCCGAAACCGGTGACATCGGTCATCGCCGTCACACCTTCGAGCTTGCCGAAACGGCTGCCGGGTTTGTTCAGGGTGCACATCCAGTCCCGGGCCAGGCCGATATCGGCGTTGCGCAATTTGCCTTTCTTCTCAGCCGTGGTCAGCACGCCGATGCCCAAGGGCTTGGTCAGGTACAACAGGCAGCCGGCCGTGGCCGTGTCGTTGCGCTTCATGTGGCGCTTTTCCACGAGCCCGGTGACGGCCAGGCCGAAGATCGGCTCCGGTGCGTCGATCGAATGCCCGCCGGCCAGGGGAATCCCGGCCTCATCGCACACCGCGCGCCCGCCGCGAATCACTTCCCGGGCAATCTCCGGCGCCAGCACGTTGACCGGCCAGCCGAGGATCGCGATCGCCATCAAGGGATCGCCGCCCATGGCGTAGATGTCGCTGATGGCATTGGTGGCGGCAATACGGCCGAAATCGAACGGATCGTCGACGATCGGCATGAAGAAGTCGGTGGTCGATACCACGCCGCGCTCTGCATCGATGGCATACACCGCCGCATCGTCGCGCGAGGCATTGCCGACCCAGAGTTTCGGATCAAGATTCTGCGCACCGCTGCCGGCTAGAATCACTTCCAGCACCTGGGGAGAAATCTTGCAGCCGCAACCAGCGCCATGGCTGTATTGGGTCAGGCGAATCGGTTCGCTCATAGGGCACCTCATGGGGTCAATGGGGCCGATTCTAGCAGAGCGGCCGCTGCCTCTGTGGCAGTGAGCCGGCTCGCGAAGCGGTCATGAATTCACCGTCCGCCAATCCGAATGAATTTTCCCATCGCCCAACGATCCCTCTATGTACACAGGGAGGAAGAAAGGCTCTATGAACAACGCAAAACTGTTCGTCATTGAATACACTCTTCATGGCGTCCCCAAGTCGTTCATCATCCGTCTGGACAAAATGGACAACGCGGAGGCATGGCATTGGGCAAGCTGCGACGCGGGGGTCGGACGTATCCCTCGCTTCGGCCGCGAAAAAGTGCAGAAGACCAGCAAACCGATGGCGGAAAAATTCGGCGTGGAAAACGTCAAGTGGCGCCCGGCCGGTTAACCCGGCAGCGCTCAGGATTGGGGGATCAGTAAATGACACTCGTCAGCAGCCCTGCACATCTGGACTACGGTCTGGATACGTTGTTCGGCCGCATCACCAAGAGCACCGAATGCCGGGTCGGCCTGGAACAGGTCGAAGATGATCCAATGCGCTTTGCGATCCGCGTTCCAGCGCCATTGCCGGAAGACCTGGAGCAGGCCAAGACGGTGGTGGTGCGAGTCGATGGACGACGCCTGGCCGGCACCGTGCGCCACAGCGAACGGCTTGACGACGACAGCCTGAAACTGGAAGTGGAGCCTGACTAGGCCCCACGTTCCCGCGCTGCAAGTGTCAGTGGGCGCACTTGCAGCCTTTATGGGCGCACTCTTCGCCGTGCTCGTGGTGCTTGGAACAGGCTTCACAGCAGTAATGCTTGCCGTGGCGCACGATCGGATGTTCACCGAGCTTGCAGTTGCATTTCGGACAGTCACAGACACTTTTTTCATCGGTCATGGCGCTGACTCCTTGGGCAGTGGTCGTCGGCGGGCCGCATCAGCAACCCGTTGTACCAGTGTAGGAGTTGATCAAGCGGACACCTGACCGTTCAACCCGCAACCCGACTGCTGCTGCGGTACATGAACACCAGGGCCAGCCCCAACAGCACCATCGCCAACACCCGGCTCCCCGATAACTCGATCGCCGGGTTGCCCAGCCAGCCAAAATTATCGATCAGCATCCCCATCCCCAGTTGCCCGACGATCACCGCCACCGTCGCCACCGCCGTACCCACCCGCGGCACCGCACCGACCATGACCATCATGTAGACCACGCCAAACAGCGCCCCGCTGAGCTGCCACTTCGGCACGTCCAGCAGGCTCACGGCGTGGGCCGGTTCAAAAAACACGATCAGCAACCCGGTCAGCACCGCGCCCACCACGAAGGTCAGCAAGCTGCTGCGCAACACCCCGACCGTTTCCCCCAGACGCCCGTTGATCGCCGCCTGCACACTCAGGATCGCCCCGGCCGCCACGACCACTGCCAACAAAATAATCAGACTCATCATCAACCCCGTGCAATCAGGACAAGTGCCGCGACAATCAGCAGCAAGGCCAGCCAGCGTTCAGCGTTGACCTTCTTGCGAGTGGTGCCGAACCAGCCGAAATGGTCGATCAGCACACTTTTGCCGACCTGCCCGGACAGGATGGCGATCATGGTCATCGCGATACCGATGTGCGGTGTTGCCAGTGTCAGTACAACGACATAGATCGGCCCGAGAAAACCGCCGATCAGCTGCCAGCGCGGCAGTTCGCTCAGCGCCGGGCCCTGTCGCGGGCCGCTGAGCAGCAACAGGAAAAACAGAATCGCCGAGCCGACGCCAAAGATGCTCAAGGTCGCCCACAGGTGACCGACCTGAACGCCCAACGGCCCGAGCAAACCGGCCTCCACGGACAGGCCCATGCCCGCCAGGATCACCAGGGGCAGCAGCAATAGCCGCAACCCTGGCCGGGTGCTCGGTGCCACTGCAGCACCGACGTTGTCGAGAGAAGAAGACTGCATCGATAAAACTCCGTTCATTGAAACATGGCGCGCATTATCGATTGGCAGTGCTGTGCGATAAATGGGAGCATCCTGATAACACTTTTGCGCAATTCGCACAGCAGGACTGACCATGCACGGCCTCAACGAACTGGGATTCAAGGCACTTCGGCTGTTTGTCGCGGTGCTCGATCAGGGCAGCTTTTCCGAAGTCGCCCGCCGCGAGGGCCTGGCGCCCTCTTCGATTTCCCGCCAGATCCAATTGATGGAACAGGCCCTGGGCCAGCAATTGCTTTATCGCCACACACGCGCCGTCACGCCCACCGAGGCCGGGCGATTGCTGGGTGAACACGCGCGATTGGTGCTGGTGCAACTGGAAGAAGCTGAACAGGCGCTGCAGGAACAGCAAAGCGAGCCCAGCGGACTGGTACGGATCAACGCGCCGGTGGTGTTCGGCCAGCGGCATTTGACGCCGTGGCTGGGGCAGTTGTGTGCGCGCTATCCCAAACTGCAACTGGACATTCAGCAGACCGACAGCTACGTCTCTGCGTTACAGGAAGGCGCCGACCTGCTGTTTCGCATTGGCCCAATGCATGACTCCAGCATGCAGGGGCGGATCCTCGCGCCTCATCGCTTTCAGGTCGCGGCGAGCCCGGCGTACCTGCAACGCCACGGCACGCCACAACATCCAGACGATCTCGCTGTTCATCAATGCCTGGCCTACAAAGGCGTGTCAGGCCTGCAGCGCTGGTTTTTCCGCAAAGGCCAATTGCCCTGGACACCCTATACGGTGAAAGGGCCGATCACCGGCAACCACGCCGATACCCTGACCCAGGCCGCCGAGCAGGGCCTGGGGCTGGTGATGTTTCCGTCGTGGTTGATCGGCGAGGCCGTGCGCAACGGCACGCTGGTGCCGGTGCTGGGGGAGTATCAGGTGTCCAACAGCCTCGAGCCGCAGCAGATCGCCGTGCTCTGGCCCGGCAGCCGACGCCTGTCGGTGAAGGTCAGGACGGTGATCGACTTTTTTGTCGAATGCTTTGGCGAAGTGCCCTATTGGGACCTGTAGGAGCCGGCTTGCTGGCGATGCGAGGGTGGCCGTTATGCCGCCATCGCTGGCAAGCCAGCTCCTACAGGGTTTGCGGTGGCCGTTATGCCGCCTTCGCTGCGATGCGGCGGCCCGACAAGCCAGCTCCTACAGGGTTTGTGGCGGCCGTTATGCCGCCTTCGCTGCGGTGCGAGAAATCAGAGCACCATCGCCGCAATCCAGCCGAACACCAGCAACGGCAGGTTGTAGTGCAGGAAAGTCGGGACCACGGTGTCCCAGATGTGGTGATGCTGGCCGTCGATGTTCAGGCCTGAAGTCGGCCCAAGAGTCGAATCCGAAGCCGGCGAACCGGCGTCGCCCAATGCACCCGCGGTGCCGACGATACAGACGATGGCGATCGGGCTGAAGCCCAGCTGCACGCACAAGGGCACGAAAATCACCGCCAGGATCGGCACCGTGGAAAACGACGAACCGATGCCCATGGTCACCAACAGCCCGACCAGCAACATCAGCAAGGCGCCGACGGCCTTGCTGTGGCCGATCCACGAGGCCGAGGTTTCGACCAGCGTCTGTACTTCTCCGGTGGCCTTGATCACTTCGCCAAAGCCGGACGCGGCGATCATGATGAAGCCGATCATCGCCATCATCTTCATGCCTTCGGTGAACAGCTCATCGGTGTCACGCCACTTGACGATGCCCGACGCCGAAAAAATCAGGAAACCCACCAACGCGCCGATGATCATCGAATCCAGCAGCAGCTGGATGATGAACGCCGCGGCAATGGCCACGCCGGCAACCATCAGGCTCAGCGGGTTGTACTGCACCGCAACCTGCTCGACCTGTTCGATCTTTGCCAGGTCGTAGACGCGCTTCTTGCGGTAACTGACAAACGCGATCAGCAGGCCTACCACCATGCCCAGTGCCGGGATACCCATGGCGTGAGTCACGTTGATGCCGCTGATATCGACGCCGCTGCGGGCGACGTTGGCCAGCAGGATCTCATTCAGGAAAATGTTGCCGAAGCCCACCGGCAGGAACATGTACGGGGTGATCAGGCCGAAGGTCATGACGCAGGCGATCAACCGGCGATCGAGCTGCAGCTTGGTCAGCACATACAGAAGCGGCGGCACCAGCAATGGAATGAACGCGATATGGATCGGCAGGATGTTCTGGGACGCGATGGCCACGACCCACAACAGGCCGATCAGCAGCCATTTGACCTGGCCACCGCCATTGGCATGTTGGCGGTCGACCATTGCCAGGGCCTTGTCAGCCAGGGCATGGGCCAGGCCGGACTTGGCAATCGCCACCGCAAACGCGCCGAGCAACGCATAGGACAACGCCACCGTCGCCCCTCCGCCCAAGCCGCTGTTGAACGCCTTGAGGGTCGCGTCGATGCCAAGGCCACCGGTCAGCCCCCCCACCAGTGCCCCTACGATCAGCGCGATGACCACATGCACGCGGGACAGGCTGAGTATCAGCATGATGCCGACCGCGGCAATTACTGCATTCATTGTCGTTACCTCTGGGCAAGCGAAAAGAGTCCGGCCGGCAGTCTGCGAGAGCCGCCAGCGGATAAAGGAATAGGTTTTATTAGAGGGCGCGCACTTTGAAGGAAGCCGCTGCAAGCTGCAAGCCTCAAGCGACAAGTTTTGGCTCAAGAAAGCTGCTTTCAGGCCGTTACAGAGCAAAGTCGCAGATATTTATCGAATAAGGACGCCTCCATGTCGCTCAGACAACTTTCCATTCAATGGAAAATCACCCTGTTGGCCGGCCTGTGCCTGGCGGGCATCGTGACCCTGCTGGTGGGTCTTTCGCTGTATCGCATGGAGCACAGTTCCGCGCTGGTGAAAGCCTCGAGCATGGAGATGCTGACCGAAGCGGCCCAGGCGCGGATCGAGTCCCAGGGTGAAAACCAGGCGCTGATGATCCGCCAGCAGTTCATGGACGCCTATCAATATGGCCATGGTTTCTCGCGCCAGGTGCTGTTCCTGCGCGACCAGGCGGAAAAACGCTTCCTCGATGCCTTCGACCTGCGCGAAGACCTGACCCGCCAGGTCAAGTCGGCACTGCAAGCCAACCCCGACCTGCTCGGACTGTCCCTGGTGTTCGAACCCAACGCCCTGGACGGCAAGGACGAACTGTTCAGCGGCCAGGCGGAGCTGGGGAGCAACGACAAGGGCCGTTTCGCCCTCTATTGGTCGCAGCCGACACCGGGCAAGGTGACCTCCATGGCGCTGCCCGAAAGCGACATGGCCGACACCAGCACCGGCCCCAGCGGCGAACCGGCCAATGCCTGGTTCACCTGCCCGCGCACCCGCCTCACGCCTTGCGTGATCGAGCCGTACTTCTATGTGATCGACGGCCAGAACGTGCTGATGACCAGCATCGTGTTCCCGTTGATGGTCAACGGCAAGGTCATCGCTTCGCTGTCGGTGGACATCAACCTCAACAGCTTGCAGGCAATCAGCCAGAGCGCGAGCAAGAAGCTCTATGACGGCCAGACCAGCGTCAGCATCGTCAGCCCGGCCGGCCTGCTCGCCGGTTACAGTGCCGATGCGAGCAAACTCAGCCAGCGCCTGGAAGCCGTGGACACCCGCACCGGCGCCGAGCTGATGCGCATGCTTGCCACCAGCAGCGCGACCGCCAGCCTGCACAATAATCAGCAATTGAAAGTGCTGGCGCCATTCCAGCCGATTCCCGGCGGCAAAGCCTGGGGCGTGCTGCTCGACGTGCCGGAAAAAGTCCTGGTCGGCCCGGCCGAGGCCCTGAAAAAACAACTGGATGACAGCAACACCGCCGGCACCCTGACCGAACTCGGCCTGGGCATCCTCGCCGCGCTGATCGGCTTGCTGCTGGTGTGGCTGATGGCGCGCAGCGTGACCCGGCCGATCCTCGGCGTGGCGCACATGCTCCAGGACATCGCCAGCGGTGAAGGTGACCTGACCCGCCGCCTGGCCTATGACAAACAGGATGAACTGGGCCAACTGGCGGGCTGGTTCAACCGTTTCCTCGACAAGCTGCAACCGATCATCGCCGAGGTCAAACGCTCGGTGCAGGACGCCCGCGGCACGGCGGACCAGTCGTCCGCCATCGCCACCCAGACCAGCGCCGGCATGGAGCAGCAATACCGTCAGGTCGACCAGGTCGCGACCGCCTCCCACGAAATGAGCGCAACCGCCCAGGACGTCGCCCGCAGCGCCGCACAAGCGGCACAGGCGGCGCGCGATGCCGATCAGGCAACTCGCCAGGGCCTGACCGTGATCGACCGCACCACCGCGAGCATCGACAACCTCGCCGCCGACATGAGCGCGGCGATGGTCCAGGTCGAAGGCCTGGCGGCCAACAGCGAGAAAATCGGTTCGGTGCTGGAAGTGATCCGCGCGATTGCCGAACAGACCAACCTGCTGGCCCTCAATGCCGCCATCGAAGCCGCCCGGGCCGGTGAAGCCGGGCGCGGTTTTGCCGTGGTGGCCGATGAAGTGCGCAACCTGGCGCGGCGCACCCAGGAGTCGGTCGAAGAAACCCGCGTGGTGATCGAACAACTGCAAAGCGGCACCCAGGACGTGGTCGGTTCGATGGGCAACAGCCACCGCCAGGCCCAGGACAGCGTCGAACAGGTTGGTCAGGCCGTGACGGCGCTGCAGCAGATCGGCGACGCGGTCACCGTGATCAGCGACATGAACCTGCAGATCGCCAGCGCCGCCGAAGAGCAAAGTGCCGTGGCCGAGGAAATCAACCACAACGTGGCGACCATCCGCGACGTCACCGAGTCGCTGTCGGGGCAAGCCAACGAGTCGGCGCGGGTGAGCCAATCGCTCAATCGCCTGGCCAATCAACAGCAGAGCCTGATGGATCAGTTCCGCGTTTAGCCCATACACACATCCAATGTGGGAGCGGGCTTGCTCGCGAATGCGGTGTGTCAGTCAACATGAGTATCGACTGACACACCGCATTCGCGAGCAAGCCCGCTCCCACAGGTCTATCTATCGTACATGAGATGCACACCCGGTCAGTTGCCCGGAACCTGCGCGGCGTTTCGGCATCCTATCTACCGATACCGCGCCCCGCCATTCAAACAGCCGTTTTGCGGTTGTTGCCCCTGGGGCCATCGATACACATACATGCCCTTGAGTGGCTGTCAGCGCTCGGGTAATTTCATCAGACCCATAGGACAGAGCACGCCCATGATTTCCAAGCTGGAACAACTCAAACAGATGACCACCGTGGTTGCCGACACCGGCGACTTCGAAGCAATCGCTCGCGTCAAGCCCGTGGACGCCACCACCAACCCTTCCCTGCTGCTCAAGGCAGCGGCCATTCCTGCTTATGCCGAACTGCTCAACGCTTGCGTCGCCGACTGCAAGGGCGATGTGGGCCTGGCCAGCGACCGTTTTGGCGTCGCGGTGGGGCAGGAAATCCTCAAGGTGATTCCCGGCCGTATCTCCACTGAAGTGGATGCGCGCCTGTCGTTCGACACTGACGCCGTACTCAAGCGAGCGCACCGTCTGATCGAGCTGTACGAAAACGCCGGTATCGGCCGCGACCGGGTGCTGATCAAGATCGCCTCCACCTGGGAAGGTATCCGCGCTGCCGAGATCCTGGAAAAGGAAGGCATCCAGACCAACCTGACCCTGCTGTTCTCGTTTGCCCAGGCGGCTGCCTGCGCCGACGCCGGGGTGTTCCTGATTTCGCCGTTCGTGGGCCGCATCTACGACTGGTACAAGAAAGCCAACGGTAACGACTACGTCGGCGCCGATGATCCGGGCGTGCAGTCGGTGACGCGCATCTACAACTACTACAAGGCCAATGACTACAAGACCGTGGTCATGGGCGCGAGCTTCCGCAACCTCGGCCAGATCGAGCAACTGGCCGGTTGCGACCGCCTGACCATCAGCCCCGACCTGATCGACAAGCTGGCGGCGGACACCGGCAAGCTGGAGCGTAAACTGGCGCCGGGCAGCGCCGGTGAAGCGCGCCTGAACCTCAATGAAGCGCAATTCCGCTGGCTGTCCAACGAAGACGCCATGGCCACCGAGAAACTGGCCGAGGGTATTCGTCAATTCGCTCGGGACCAGGAGAAGCTGGAGGCGTTGCTGCAGGCCAAGCTGTGATCTGCATCGCGTAATGCAAAAAGGGCGAACCTTGGTGGGTTCGCCCTTTTTTGTGCGTCCTGATCGAGTGAGGTGTTCTTGCGGACGCCTTCGCTGGCAAGCCAGCTCCTACAGGGGGATTTGTTCACGCAACAGATCCAATGTGGGAGCCAGCCTGCTGGTGATGAGGCCAGCCCGGCCACCATCCCTTTTAAGGGATCAATGACGCTCCAAAGCATTCACCAGGTCATGAAAGGCTTCCCGATTGGAGTCGTTCAAGCCCATGAGGATCTTGTGCGCTTCCAGCACCTTGATCCGCACCACCTCCTCCGACTGATCCTGATCAGGCAGGTCGTCCAGACATTCCGGGCATGGCACCGGCTGGTCGACGATGTTGAACACCTGCTCGAACCCCATCGACTGCAACAGACGGGTGATGTCTTCATGGGTGGTGACAACGGTTGGCAGCAGTCCGACCTTCTGCCGCGACAGGATCGACAGTTTGGCCAGCAGGCCCAGGGTGGTGCTGTCGATGCTGCGGGTTTCGGTCAGGTCGATCACGATCGCGTTGAAATTCAACGCGGTGAAGATCCGCTCAATAGTTGCATCCAACGCCGAACACAGGGTCAGGCGAACTTCACCGACGAATTTCAGGACAAAGGTGCCGTCCTGCTCGGCGAACTGGATTCTACCGGTACTCATCAAAGATTCCTGCTCAACACCAACAGGGCGATATCATCCGGCATCTCCCCTAGCGTGGCCAATCCAAAAACCTGCCGCAGGCCATCCAGGCTGCCGCCCGCCGCCTTGACCCGTTCGGGCAAGGCAGCCTCTTTTTCTTTGAGTGTGGGTTCCGGCAAAAGGTCCAGAATGCCATCAGACATCAGCGTCAGGCTGAACGTCGGCGGCAATTCCAGCACGTGATCCTCGTAGGTGGCTTCATTGAAGAGGCCTACCGGCAGACCACGCCCTTCCAGGTAACGAACACTGTCGGGTGTGTACAACACAGGCAACGGCAAATGACCACCGATGCTATAGGTCAACAAACCTGTCTCCTCGTCGATGACTCCACCGACCATTGTGACGTGTTTGCCCAGCTTACAACTGATCAGGCCCCGGTTGATATGCCCAAGCACTTCAGACGGCTTGAATTCCGGCAAGGTGCCGTTGCGCTTGGACTCGAACAACAGGCGCGTGGTCATGAATTTCAACAGCACGGTGACGAAGGCTGAAGAGGCGCCATGCCCGGAAACATCCGCCAGGTAGAACGCTACCCGGCGCTCGTCGACCCGGAAATAGTCGACAAAATCACCCGACAGGTACAGCGACGGGATGATCTGGTGGGCAAACTTGAAATCGTCGATGGTCCAGGGGCTGACCGGCAGCATGTTCATCTGCACCTGGCGACCGGCGTTCTGGTCTTCCTGGAGCAGGTTCAGGCTGGCGGCGAGCTCGCGGTTGGCCTTTTCCAGCTTCTCGCGGTAGCGCTGGTTTTCCACCAGCAGGCGTGCGCGATCCAGGGCCCGACGCACCGAGTGCTCGAGCACGGCCAGATCTTCGAGAGGCTTGATCAGGTAATCCGCTGCGCCCAGGCGCAGGGCCTCGACCGCGTCGTTCATGACGCCGGCACCCGACACCACGATCACCGGTGTTTGCGGTGACAGCTCGGTGACTTGACGGATGAGTTCGAGACCGCCCATCTGTGGCATGCGCAGATCGCAGATGACCAGGTCGGGCTTGTCTTGCTCGAATACCTGAAGACCCTGCTGGCCATTGCTGGCCTGCAAGACGCTGAAACCACTGTCTTCCAAATAGGCCGCGAGGCTCGCGCGCACTACTTCGTCATCATCGATTATCAGCAGCGTGGCACTGGTTTTTGGCATGTGGGCAAACGGCGCCAGAATTAGGTTGGCGTAGCGGCTCGGATTTTCGCCCGGCTCAGACTACTGGATTCGCTTTCTAGCCTCTCTGCTGCACTGTTTTCGAGCGTTTACCCGACTCACAGGTCCACCAGAGGTGCCCTTCTAAGGCGCAGACGGTACTCCCATCCGCGAGGCGTTTCAAGCTCACGCCGATGGTCTCTTGGCGACGAGACTTTTCAAATCACCGGGAGTTATAAGAACCTGCAAAACCGAAACCCAATGAAAGGTCGCTCAGGGCAATAAAAACGAACAAGGCGGCTCGTTGGCCGCCTTGTTTCTTACCGGTCGAGATCAGAAATCGTCTTCGACCTGACCGTCTTTCACCTTGAATTCACGGTTTTGCAGATAAGCGTTGCGGATGAAGGTGTACTTGTCGCCGGTGATCAGCTTCTCGGAGGACAGCAGGCTCGCACGGGTATCGACGATGTTCAGGCCGAAGATCGAGTTACGCACCGGTACATCGTGGATGTAGCGGTACGGGCCGGTGTAGCCGTCGACGTACTTCGAGGGCGCATCACGCAGCGTACTTGGGCCGAGCAGGGGCAACATCACGTAGGGACCGCTGCCAACGCCCCAGTAACCCAGGGTCTGGCCGAAGTCTTCGTCATTGCGGTGCAGGCCCATGTGGGTACCCACGTCGAAGAAGCCCAGCAGGCCGAAGGTGGTGTTGAAGAGCAGGCGCGCCGTGTCGATACCCGCCGCGTGAGGTTTGACCTGGAGGATATTGTTGGCGAGGTTGGTCACATCGCCGACGTTGCGGAACATGTTGTGGATGCCATCTTCGAGAAACTCTGGCGTCACGAACTGATAGCCCTGGGCCAAAGGTTTCAAGGCATAGGTATCGACGAAGTCGTTGAACTCGAAGATCGGACGGTTGACGCCTTCCCAAGGATCATCTTCCGAGGCTGCCTGGGCAGCAAACGGAACCAGCAGCGCACTGGCGCACACACAAAGCCGAGCGAGAGGATTGCTCCAGCGCATAGAAAAACTCCTTGGACTGTAACGTCGCGGGGCGCTTGGCCCGGCGCAAAGATCGATAGTATAAGACGTAACTGCCATTTTAGGCAGTATTGGACCCGCCCCCCTCACAGGGCGAGCAATTCACAACAGTGTCACTCAACTGTCACCGTCGCCCTTTAGCCTCGAGGCTATTTCAGGGACGTAGACATGCCACACGCCGAAATCACCCCGCAAACCGCGCCAAACCTGACTGCCGTGCTGTTCGGCCTGAGTGGTTGCCTGGTGGATTTCGGCGCCTGCATGCGCCTTCAGGCCAGCCATGGTGCCGATCACGCCGAGGTCACCCCCGGCGCCCTGGAGAGTCTGCACAGCTTGCAGCGCCAGCAGGTCCCCTGCGCCTGGCTCGATGAACTACCTCCCTCGACCAGCCATGCTTTGGCTATCGGCCTGCCGCAATGGATCAAGCCTTCGCAGCCTCTGCAACAGCTTGCAACAATCAAACCCTGGCCGGCACCGGATGCGTGCTGGCGAGCCTTGATGGCCCTGGACATCGAACGCCTGGAAGGTTGCGTGCTGGTCAGTGGCGAACCGCGGCTGCTGCAATCGGGTCTCAATGCCGGGTTGTGGACCATCGGCCTGGCCTCCTGCGGCTCGCTCTGCGGGCTGTCGCCGGCGCAATGGCAGGCATTGTCCACACAGGAACGCGACATCAAGCGCAGCAAGGCCACGGTGCAGCTGTTCGGCCTGGGCGTGCATTCGGTGATCGATCACCTCGGTGAACTCGACACTTGCCTGGCAGACATCAGTTTGCGTCGGCTCAAGGGCGAAAAGCCCTGATACAGATCATGCAGGTTAGGCGCGAGTGGATTAATCTAAAGATAAGCCATAGACCTTTGGCGCGCCGTCGCGGTCTATGCCAGTGCCTATCGATAAAAGGAAGAACGCCATGCCTGCCCGCGAACTGCAAGAACAGCTCAATGCCCTGCGCGAGCAATTGGACCAGAATCCTCCGCTGACCGAAGTCGAGCGCGAAGACCTGCACAAGCTGATGCAACAGATTGAATTTGAGCTGGAGCTCGAAACCAAGACCCAGGACGTCAACCTCGCCGATAACGTCAACATGGCCGTCGAACGCTTCGAACTCGAACACCCGACCCTCTCCGACGCTCTGCGCCGGATTGGCACAGCCCTGCACAGCATGGGGATCTGATCCTGTGGGAGCGGGCTTGCTCGCGAAGACGGAGTGTCAGTCACCATTGATGTTGAATGTGACGCCCCATTCGCGAGCAAGCCCGCTCCCACATTAGATTTTTACTGGCGAACCAGGCGATGGTTCGGCAGTTGCACCTCTTCAGTACTGCGATACGGATTGATATCCAACCCACCCCGCCGCACATACCGCGCATACACCGTCAATTTCTCCGGCTTCAGCAACCGCTGCAGATCAAGGAAAATCCGCTCCACGCACTGCTCATGGAAGTCCGAGTGCTGACGGAAGCTGACGATGTACGCAAGCAAGCTCGCGTGATCCAGCGCCGCGCCACGGTACTCCACCGCCACGCTGCCCCAGTCCGGCTGGCTGGTCACCGGGCAATTGGACTTGAGCAAATGGCTGTGCACGCTCTCTTCGACAATGCGCGAATCATCACAACGCAGCAGGTCCGGGCGCGGGTGCTCGTAGGTGCTGACGCTGATGTCCAGATCGTCGATGCACTCCCCTGGCAATGCCACCACACCTTCAGCCTCGACTTCTTTCAGGCTGCGGATGCGCACGCCCACGGTCTTGCCGGCGGCGGCCGACAGGTCCTTGGCCAGGGTCGATTCGAGGCTGGCGGTGTCGGCAAACGGTGTCTGGTTCAAGGAGTTGAGGTAGAGCTTGAACGACTTGGATTCGATGATGTTCGGCGAATCCGCCGGAATGCTGAATTCGCCGATCGCCACCACCGGTTTGCCCGACGGCAACAACCACGACAGTTCGAAGCAGTTCCAGAAATCCACGCCTTTATACGGCAGTGTTTCAGCCGTCAGGCCCAGCTCCGCCCATTTCGCGGTGCGCGGGATCGGAAACAGCAGGGACGGCGTGTAAGTGGCAATGTATTCGCTGGATTTGCCCAGCGGCGAGTGTTCGGCTGCGGGATGCATGGCGGAAACCTGACTGAAGAATCAGCGGATTCTACCAGCCTTTGCCGCAGCCTTTGAGTGCTTACTGACTGACAGTCAATTTGCCTACCATGCCGGCCTGGTAATGACCGGGGATGTTGCAGGCAAATTCGAGGCTGGTGGCCTTGGTGAACGTCCAGGTCAGCTCGGCGGTCTTGCCAGGCTCCACCAGCACGCTGTTGGGGTCGTCGTGCTGCATGGCATGGCCCATTCCGGCCATGGCGCTGTGGTCCATTGCCTTCACGCCGGTAGGCGTGAGCATGCCGTGTTGCTGCATCTGCAGCATTTCCTGCTGATGCCTGGCATGCATCGCGGCATCGCCGAGGTTGAATTCGTGCAGCAACTGGCCTTTATTCACCAGCACGAAGCGCACCGTTTCCCCGGCCTTGATCTCGATCGCCTTGGGGGTGAACGTCATGTCACCCATGACCACCTCGACGCTGCGGCTCGCCTTGGCGGCCGGTGCCGGCTGACCAAAATCCCAGGTTTGCGCCGGCGATGCCCACACCGGCGAACTCAGCGCCAACAGACAGCTGGCCAACAACACGGATTTGCGCAAAAACATCGAAGTACTCCAACAAGATAAAGGTTCAGCCTGTGGAAAACTCTAAACTGCCACTGCTGCCCGTTACCTGACAGCCAGATTACAACTTTGTCAGCTTGGCCTGCAGCGTCGTCGCCCAAGGTATAACGCTGTCGTGCCATTTAGCCCGAGTCGCCCATGAAACTGCTGATCGTCGAAGACCAACCGAAAACCGGCCATTACCTGCGCCAGGGCCTCAACGAGGCCGGGTTCACCACGGAACTGGTGGCCGACGGCAGCACCGGTCAGCAACTGGCGCTGAGCGGTGACTATGCCCTGCTGATTCTCGATGTGATGCTGCCCGGTCGCGATGGCTGGCAGATCCTGCAAGCGGTGCGCAGCGCCGGCCTCGACACGCCGGTGCTGTTCCTCACCGCCCGGGACGCCGTGGAAGACCGGGTCCACGGCCTGGAGCTGGGCGCCGACGATTACCTGGTCAAGCCGTTCGCCTTCTCCGAGTTGCTCGCCCGGGTCCGCAGCCTGTTGCGCCGTGGCAGCACCCCACCCCAGGAAACCTGCCTGCAACTGGCCGACCTGCGCCTGGACCTGATCCGTCGCCGCGTCGAGCGCAGCGGCCAGCGCATCGACCTGACCGCCAAGGAGTTCGCCCTGCTGGAAATGCTCCTGCGCCGCCAGGGCGAAGTCCTGCCCAAATCGCTGATCGCCTCCCAGGTCTGGGACATGAATTTCGACAGCGACACCAACGTCATCGAAGTCGCGATCCGCCGCTTGCGCCTGAAGATCGACGACGAGTTCCCGAACAAACTGATCCACACCGTGCGCGGCATGGGCTACGTGCTTGAAGAGCGCCAGCCCTGATGCGCCGGCTGTCCTTGAGCGCGCGCCTGGCACTATTGTTCGCCGCGTGCACCGCCGTGGTCTCGCTGTTCGCCGGGTTTCTGTTCAGCCGCGCCAGTGAGGCGCACTTCATCGAGCTCGACCAACAGTTGCTGGACGCCAAGCTTGTTGGATTACGAAGGGCATTGCCGGATATCCAATCAAGCGAAGGTCAAGCCCGGCTGGCCGACGAATTGAGTCGCCAGGCCGACCTGTCACTGCGCATCAGTGGCAGCGATGGCCGCCGCTGGCATGACAGCTCCCCGCGCCTGCCGCCGACCTTGCCGCGCCAGCCCGGCTTGTCCACGGTGAGCCACGACGGCACCGACTATCGCGTGCTGAACGCACCGCTGTATCCCGACCAGGTCGATTCGCCGCAACTGACCCTGCTGCTGGACATCACCCATCACCAGCATTTTCTGCAACGCATGCAACACCTGATCTGGCTGACTGTCGGCCTGTCCGCCCTGGCCACTGCCCTGCTGGGTGCCTGGGCCGCGCGCAGCGGGTTGCGACCGTTGCGCCGCATGAGCGCGGTCGCCCGTGGGGTCTCGGCGCACTCGCTGAACGCCCGCCTGCCGGAAGCACAGATGCCGCCGGAGCTTGCCGAAATGGCCCACCACTTCAACGCCATGCTCGGACGCCTCGACGACGCCTTCCAACGGCTCTCGGCCTTCTCCGCCGACATTGCCCATGAGCTGCGCACACCGCTGTCGAACCTGCTGACCCACACCCAGGTCACCCTCACCCGTGAGCGCCCCCTCGAGGATTATCGCGAAGCGCTGCACAGCAACCTCGAGGAACTGCAGTGGATGGCGCAACTGGTCAACGACATGCTGTACCTGGCCAAGGCCGACCACGGTTTGTTGATGCCCAAGCGCGAACCGCTGGAACTGGCTGAGGAAGTGGATGTGTTGCTGGAGTTTTTTGCGCCCCTGGCCGAGGAAACTCAACTCACCTTGAGCCGCGACGGAAATGCATGCATCGAGGGTGACCGCAGTATGTTGCGCCGGGCGCTGTCCAACTTGCTGGACAATGCGCTGCGGTTTACCCCGGTTGGGGGCGAGGTTCGGGTGCGGATTGTCGATCGGCCCGAGGGCTTGAGGCTGACGGTGGAAAATAGCGGTGAGGGGATTTCAGCGGATTTGCTGCCGCGGCTGTTTGATCGTTTCTACCGGGCCGATCCGGCGCGACATGAAGGCAGCAGTGAGCATGCGGGATTGGGATTGGCGATTACCCAGTCGATCATCCGGGCCCATAGCGGGCAGATTCGCTGTGAATCGGCTGATGGGTGGACGCGGTTTGTGATTGAGTTGCCAAAGGGAGATTGAGGCCAGCCGGGCCGGCCTCTTCGCGAGCAAGCCCGCTCCCACATTGGATATGCTGTGTTCACAAATCCACTGTGGGAGCGGGCTTGCTCGCGAAGGCGGTGTTACTGGTTACGAATAACGCAACGCGTGAGCCGGCTCGATCTTCGCCGCACGCCACGCCGGATAAACCGTGGCCAAAAAACTCATGACAAACCCCGCCGTGCAGATCAGCGCGACGTCCGCACCCTGCAATTCAGACGGCAAATTACTGACGAAATACACATCGGAACTGAAGATGTGCTGTCCGCTAACCCGCTCTACCCAGCCGACCATGGCACTGACATTCAACGCCGCAATCACGCCCAGCACGCCGCCGATCAGGGTGCCTACAATCCCGATCACGGTGCCCTGAACGATGAAGATCGCCATGATCTGCCTTGGCGTGGCGCCGATGGTGCGCAGGATCGCGATGTCCGCGCCCTTGTCGTTCACCACCATGATCAAGGTGGCGATGATGTTGAACGCCGCCACCGCGACAATCATCAGCAACAACAGGCCAATCATGGTTTTTTCCATCTTCATGGCGCTGAACAGGCTGCCCTGGGTGTGGGTCCAGTCGTCAGCCTTGTAGGCGGCGCCCAGCCCCGTGGCGATGTCGCTCGACACTTGCGGCGCGGCGTACAGGTCCTTCACCGCCAGGCGCACGCTCTGCACCTGGTTCGGCGCCCAATGCTGCATCTGCGCGGCATCGGCCATGTGGATCAGTGCCATCGAACCGTCCAGTTCGGCACCGACCTTGAACACCCCGACCACGTTCAGCCGTTGCATGCGCGGGGTGATGCCGCCCGGCGCATTGCTGACTTCCGGCACGATCAGGGTGATCTTGTCGCCGACATTCAGGCGAAACCGCCGCGCCGTGATCTCGCCGATCACCACGCCAAACTCGCCCGGCTTCAACGCATCCAACCGTCCCTGGACGATATGCTGGGCGACGATCGACACCTTGCCTTCCAGCGCCGGATCGACGCCGCTGACCTGGATCGGCTGCATCGTGCCCTTGTAGGACAGCATGCCTTCCATCTCGGTGAACGGCACGGCGGCCGTGACTTGCGGGTTTTTCATCGCGGCCGCCGCAACGGGCTGCCAGTCATCGATGGGATTGACCCCGACGATGGTCGCATGCGGGACCATGCCGAGGATGCGTGAGCTCATTTCGCGCTGGAAGCCGTTCATCACCGACAGCACCACGATCATGGCCAGCACGCCCAGGGCGAGGCCGATCATCGAGGTCATCGAGATGAAGGAAACGAAGCGATTGCGGCGCTTGGCGCGGGTATAGCGCGTGCCGATAAAGATCGATAACGGTCTGAACATTCGCTGGGGCACCGTATAAAAATAGAAAACCCGACTGGCTTTTCAGTGCCGTCGGGTTGCAACCGGTCAGATGGGCGTCAGGCAACCTTCCTGCAAATGCAGGACGCGGTCCATCTGGCGGGCCAGGTTCATGTCGTGGGTCACCACCAGGAACGCCGTGCGCATCGAGGTGCTGAGTTCCAGCATCAAGTCCTGGATGCCCTGGGCGGTGTGTGAGTCGAGGTTGCCGGTCGGCTCGTCGAGCATCACCAGGCCGGGATTGTTCACCAGGGCGCGGGCGATGGCCACGCGCTGGCGTTCGCCACCGGACAGCTCCGCCGGCTTGTGCTCCAGTCGGTGGCCCAGCCCTACCCGCGTCAGCAACGCGGTGGCACGTTGACGCGCCTCGGGGATCGCGGTCTTGCCGATCAGCAGCGGCATGCAGACGTTCTCCAGGGCGGTGAATTCCGGCAGCAGGTGGTGGAACTGGTACACGAAGCCCAGGGCGCGGTTACGCAGCAGCCCGCGTTTTTTCTCGCTCAGCGCCGACAGCTCTTCGCCGTCGAGCCAGACGCTGCCCTTGGTCGGCGTATCGAGGCCGCCCAGCAGGTTGAGCAAGGTGCTCTTGCCCGAGCCCGACTTGCCGACGATCGCCACACGCTCGCCCGGGTGCAACTCCAGTTGCAGGCCCGCCAACACTTCCACCGACTCCGGGCCTTCCTCGTAGGATTTGCCCAGGCTGCGGCAGCTCAAGATTGCTTTATCACTCATGCCCGACTCACTCATAACGTAGCGCCTCCGCCGGCTGGGTGCGCGCGGCACGCCAGGCGGGATACAGGGTGGCGAGGAAACTCAGGACCAACGCCGCGCAGCAGACCATCAGGACATCCTGGCTCTGCACCTGCGACGGCAGGTAATCGATGAAATACACGTCGGCGTTGAGGAATTTGTGGCCGATGAGGCCTTCAAGCGCCGAGATCGCCGCGCTGACATTGAGCGCGGCGAAGATCCCGACCACCGCGCCGATGGCCGTGCCGACCACGCCGATCACCGTGCCCTGGACCATGAACGTGCGCATGATCGTGCCCGGCGTGGCACCGAGGGTGCGCAGGATCGCGATGTCACTCTTCTTGTCGTTCACCACCATCACCAGCGTGGAAATGATGTTGAACGCAGCGACCGCGACGATCAGCAGCAGCAACAGGCCGATCATGGCTTTTTCCATGCGGATCGCCTGGTACAGGTTGCCGTGGGTGCGGGTCCAGTCGCGGGCATAGAAACGGTCTTCGCCCAGCTCGCGGGCGATGCTCCACGCCGTGCGCGGCGCCTGGAACAGGTCGTCGAACTTCAGCCGCAGGCCCTGCACCTGATCCGGCTTCCAGCGATGCAGGCGCGCCAGGTCCTGGAGATTGGTGATGCCCAGGTAACCATCGAGCTCGCCGGCACCGACATGGAAGATGCCGACCACGGTGAAGCGCTTCATGCGCGGGAACATCCCGGCGGGGGTCACGGTGACTTCCGGCGCGACGAACGTCAGCTTGTCGCCGATGGCCGCACCGAGCTTCGCCGCCGCCTTGTCGCCGATGACGATGCCGAACTCGCCCGGCGCCAGGTCGTCGAGTTTGCCCTGGGTCATGAAGTTGTCGATGATCGATACCTGGCGTTCCTGCGCCGGGTCGATGGCATTGAGCAGGATCTTGTTGACCTTGCCGTTGTTGGTCAGCAAACCCTGCATCTGCGTGAACGGCGCCACGGCCGTCACCTGAGGGTTCTGCTTGACCTTGGCGGCCAGGCCCTGCCAGTCGCTGAGCGGCTCGCCGGATTCGATGGTCGCGTGGGGCACCATGCCCAGCACGCGGGTGCGCATCTCATGATCGAAGCCGTTCATGACCGACAGCACCACGATCATCACGACCACGCCAAGGGCGAGTCCGATCATCGAGGTCAGGGAAATGAATGACACAAAATGATTGCGACGCTTTGCACGGGTATAACGCGTGCCGATAAATACGAAGAGAGGTCTGAACATGTCGGGGCTTGTTCGGAGGGAAAAGGAACGTCCTTGTGGCGGGGGTCGATAACCAGCTTTACACTCAGACCACCGCCGCTACCATGGGTTCGCCATGTCGACATTAGATGAAGAAGATCGCCGCGAATACTACCGTATCGAGGACATGATCGCACTGGAAATTCGGCCCCTGTCCGCCCTCGAAGCCGCCGGGCAGGAAGTGTTGCAGGATGCTTCCCCACTGTTCAATCTGCTCAGCGAACTGCACCTGAGCGAATTCGAGTCGCAGCACCTGCTGCGCCAGATCAGCGAGCGCGACCGCAACCTCGCGGCGTTCCTCAAATCCCAGAACAAGCGCATCGATCTGCTCAGCCAGGTGATCGCCATCACCGTGCTCGGGCAGATCGGCGAACCGCAGCCGGTGATCATCTCCGAAGGCGGCATCGACTTCCAGCACCCTTCCCCCATCGCCGCCGGTTCGCGCCTGTCGATCAAGCTGGTGCTGATGCCCCAGGCCCTGGGCCTGTTGCTGCGTGCGCGCGTCACCCATTGCGACCGCAAGGGCGATGGCTTTGATGTCGGCACCGAGTTCGAACACCTGACCGATGCCCAGCGGCAACTGTTGGCGCGCCATATCTTGCAGAAGCAGGCCCAGGAACGACGCCTGGCCCGCGAACTGAACGAATCAGGCATTTAAATAAAGGAATAATCGTGACCCTCATCTACGGCCACCGCGGCGCCAAGGGCGAAGCACCGGAAAACACCCTGACCAGCTTTCAGGAATGTCTCAAGCACGGCGTACGCCGTTGTGAACTGGACCTGCACCTGTCCATGGACGGCGAGCTGATGGTCATCCACGACCCGACGCTCAAGCGCACCACTGACCGGCGCGGCAAGGTGGTCGAGCACACCGCGGCGGAACTGGTGACCTACGACGCGCGCAAGGGTGGCCCGGGCTGGATCAAACCTTGCCCGATCCCGACCCTCGAAGAGCTGTTCGAGCAATGCGATTTCGAGCACTGGCAACTGGAAGTCAAGAGCGCTTCACGCACCCGCGCCGCGACGACAGTGCTGGCAATTCGCGAAATGGCCCAACGGCATGGCCTGCTGGACAGGATCACCATCACCTCGAGTTCGCGGGAAGTGTTGAAGGCGGCCCTGGACCTGGTGCCGGACGTGTCCCGCGGCCTGGTGGCCGAATACGCCTGGCTCGACCCGTTAAAGGTCGCCCAAGGCTACGGCTGCGAGATCCTCGCGCTGAACTGGACCCTGTGTACGCCGGAACGCCTGCAGAAGGCGCAGCGCCAGGGGCTGCATGTGTCGGTGTGGACAGTCAACGAACCCGCGCTGATGCGCAGGCTCGCTGATTTCGGCGTTGACAGCCTGATTACAGACTTTCCCGGTTTGGCCACTGCCACGCTCGAGAATTGCTGAAATCGGTCTCCCCGGCCGGCTCAGGCCACCGGCCGGAGCCGCTCAAAAAAGCCGGTTGAGGCCGTCGTACGCGGCGACCCGATAGGCTTCGGCCATGGTCGGGTAGTTGAACGTGGTATTGACGAAATACTTCAAGGTGTTCAGCTCGCCCGGCTGGTTCATGATCGCCTGGCCGATGTGCACGATCTCCGATGCCTGGTAGCCGAAGCAGTGAACGCCCAGCACTTCCAGGGTTTCACGGTGGAACAGGATCTTCAGCATGCCTTGCGGCTCGCCGGCGATCTGCGCCCGGGCCATGCTCTTGAAGAACGCCTTGCCCACTTCGTACGGCACCTTGGCCTGGGTCAGCTCCTGCTCGTTCTTGCCGATCGAGCTGATCTCCGGAATGGTGTAGATCCCGGTCGGTACGTCGTTGACGAAGCGCCAGCTACCGTTGTCGACGATGCTGCCAGCGGCCGAACGACCCTGGTCATGGGCGGCACTGGCCAGACTCGGCCAGCCGATCACATCACCGGCGCCGTAGATGTTCTGGATCCCGGTGCGGTACGCCTCGTCGACTTCGATCTGGCCACGGCTGTTGACCTTCACGCCGATGTTTTCCAGGCCCAGCTGGTCGGTGTTGCCGGTGCGGCCGTTGCACCAGAGCAAGGCGTCGGCCTTGATCTTCTTGCCGGACTTGAGGTGCAGGATCACGCCGTTGTCCACGCCTTCGACGCGGTCGTACTCTTCGTTGTGGCGAACAGTGATGTTGTTGTTGCTGAAGTGGTAGCTCAACGCCTGGGAAATTTCCGAGTCGAGGAAGCTCAGCAACTGGCCGCGGTTGTCCACCAGCTCGACCAACACACCCAGGCCACTGAAGATCGAGGCGTATTCGCAACCGATCACGCCGGCGCCGTAAACGATGAGTTTACGCGGGGTGTGGCCGAGGCTGAGGATGGTGTCGCTATCGTAGATACGCGGGTGATGGAAATCGATGTCGGCCGGGCGATAAGGGCGCGAACCGGTGGCGATGATGATGTGCTTGGCCACCAGTTTTTCCACCACGCCATTGGCGCAGACCACTTCGATGGTTTGCTCGTCGGCGAAACTGCCGGTACCGAAGAACACATCGACGCGGTTACGGGCGTAGTAGCCGGTGCGCGAGGCGACTTGCTTGGAGATCACTTTCTCGGCGCTTTTCAACACGTCCGGGAACGAGAACCAGCGCGGCTCACCAATGGCCCGGAACATCGGGTTGGTGTTGAACTGCATGATCTGCCGGACCGAGTGACGCAGTGCCTTGGACGGGATGGTGCCCAAGTGAGTGCAGTTGCCGCCAACCTGGCGACGGCTGTCGACCATCGCCACCTTGCGCCCTGCCTTGGCGGCGTTCATTGCCGCGCCTTCCCCCGCCGGGCCGGAACCCAACACCACCACGTCGTAGTTGTAGACAGCCATGCGTACTCCTCAGAACAGGCCGTGGCGCCAGCGGCACCTGCGGCTAAATCACGCCAATCTGTGGCATGAAGGAACAATTTGGGGCCCATGCAGAACCCGGACACAGTCTATAGAAGCGTCAACGCCGCGCACATTAACCCTTGGTCGCGTCGTAGGCTAGTTTTGCCTGCACTACAACGCCAGGTTTCAATGCCTGAATCGCCGTTATCATTCGGTTTTTTCGCCACTCAGGCGTGCAAAAGCCTGACTGCTGCGTGTGACGAAACCTGTATCGGTGCGCATCACAAAAAATGCGCCGATGCCGTGTTTTTCCGCGTAGTCCCAGCCCCGCTCCGGGCCAAGAATCAGCAACAGCGTCGATAAGCCATCGGCCATCAGCGCTGAAGGATGAATCACCGTGACTGACGCCAGGTTGTGTGAGACCGGTGTACCGGTCCGGGCATCGAGAGTGTGGGAAAAACGCTGGCCACCCTGTACGAAATAATGTCGGTAGTCGCCGGACGTGGACAGGCCATAGCCGTCGACGGCGATGATGCGCTCGGTCACCTGCTGATCGTCCCGAGGTTCTTCCAGGGCGATGCGCCAGGGCGTGCCGTCCGGTTTGCGGCCCGCCGCCTTGAGTTCGCCGGTGGCTTCGGCGAGGTAGTCGTGGATGCCCATGGCCTCGAGCTTCGCGGCGATGGTGTCCACCGCGTACCCGGCCGCGATGCTGTTGAAGTCGACTTCGACGGCGGCGTCCTTGCACAGCTGGTCACCGTCGATGCGCAGATGCTCGTGACCGACACGTCGGCGCGCATCGGCCAGCGCTTGGGTAGTGGGGATTTTTTCTTCACGGGCCTGTGGGCCGAAACCCCAGAGATTCAGAAGCGGCTCCACGGTCAAATCGAAAGAGCCCTCGCTTTGCACTGACAACTGCTCGCCGACGCGGACCAATTCGAGGATCGGCGCGGGCATTTTCTGACAACGGTCGGCGGGCAAAGCGTTGAAGCGCTCGATGTCCGAGTCGCTGCGGTAGGTCGACATTTGCCGGTCGACTTCAGCCAGGATCTTTTCCACCTGAACCTGGACCTCGGCCGGGGCGGGAACACCGGCGTGTCGCACGTACTTGATCGACCAGGTGCTGCCCATGGTCGGCCCGCCGAAGCTTTCCATGGATTCGCCATTGCCGCAGGCGGACAAGGTGCCCATCAACACAAAAACAACGGCCTGCCACCTGTTCAACAAATCCCCCACTCCCCAAAGCACTTCCTGACCCAACGCCAAGCTGAGCCATTATGCGATAGAACTGTAGGAGCGAGCTTGCTCGCGAAGGCGTAGTGTCATTCACCAATGATGTTGCCTGACACGCCGCCTTCGCGAGCAAGCCCGCTCCCACAGGGTAATGCTGTTCACTTTAGGTTGGAGGGCTTCAGGTGGATATTTGGATTAGGTGTATATCCCCCAATTCAGTTCTTAACAACACCATGCTTAAGTGAACAGCATTAGCTCCCACAGGGGGGATTTGTGGTGTGAATGAATTGGCGTGGTCAACGTTCCGCCATCTTCAAGGATTGGCTCCACCCTCCCCCCAGCGCCTTGTACAACGTCACTTGATTGATCTCCCGCGCCAACTCCAGCTGCGCCCATTTCTGCTGCGCATCGAACAACGACCGCTGCGCATCCATGGTGGAAAAATAGCTGTCCAGCCCCGATTCGAAACGCAGGCGCGACTGCCGGTAGGCTTCCTGATAATCCCCCACCAGTTTTTTCTGGTACTCGACCTGAGTGAGCATTTCCTGGCGCGCATTCAGGGCATCGGCCGCCTCCCGAAAAGCGTTCTGCACCGTGGCTTCATAGGCCGCCGCCTGGCCGGCGAAGCGGGCGTGACTGGCATCGACCTGCGCCCGTCGCGCGCCGCCGTCGAGCAAGGGCAGCGAGCCGGCCAGCGCCACAGACCAGAACTCCGCTGGACCCGTGAGCAATTGGGAAAATTCCCCGGTCAGGCTGCCCAATGCCGAGGTCAGGGAAAAGGTCGGGAAGTACGCCGTGCGCGCCGCGCCGATATCCGCGTTGGCGGCACGCAGCTGCGCTTCGGCGGACATGATGTCGGGCCGCCGCTCGACCAGCGCCGAAGGCAAACCCGCCGGCACGTCCAGCGTCGCCAACTGCTCCCCCAACGCGCCGGTCGGCAGCAACCCCACCGGCACCGGTTGCCCCACCAACACCCGCAGCGCATTGCTGTCCTGCGCCACTTGCATGCGATAGGTATTGACCTGCACCGCCGCGGTGTTGGTTTGCGCATCCGCCTGATGCACATCGATCCGCGCACTGGAACCGAGGTTATAGCTCTTGCGCAACAACTGCCCGTAACGATCCTGGGATTGCCAGGTGTTCTGCGCCAGGTCGAGCAGATGCTGGTTGGCCTTGAGGCTCAGCCAGGTGCTGGCGACTTCGCCGATCAGCGCCAGCCGCGCCGTCTGATAGTCCGCCTCGGACGCTTCGAAGCGCGCCCCGGCGGCATTGCGCTGACTGCGGATACGCCCGAACAGGTCCAACTCGTAGGAGGTAAAGCCCGCCGTTGCCTGATAGGTGTTGGCGATACTGCCAGCGGTATCGCCGCCTCCGGGTGTGCGCACCAGCGGCGGCAACTTGCTGCGACCGGCGTAAGTGTCGATGCCGATCGTAGGAAAAAGCCCCGAACGCGCACTGTCATACCCGGCCCGCGCCTCTTCGACACTGGCCGCGAACTGTCGCAGACTGCGGTTGTTGGCCAGGGCCATGTCGATCAACTGGCGCAGTCGCTCGTCGACCACAAAACCGCGCCAGTCCTTATCGAACGCCTGCTTGCCGCTGCAGCACTCACCAGCGGTATTGGCCGGCCATTGCTGGTCGATCGGTGCTTCGGGTTTCTCGTAGGTCGGCTCCAGCGAACAACCACCGAGCAAAAACAATGTCATGAAACATGTAGTGGGCAAGCAACTGTTCATGGCGCGCACCTAAAAACGTTGGCCGAGCAAAGCTCGCAAGGGGGAAAGAAGCAACGACCACAGGCCCGACCGACCGACACTGATGTTCGGCAGCGCCTGTTTACGCGAACGCACACTGATCGGCCGCCAGCGGGGTGCAGGTACGTAGGTTGGCGCCTTGACCGGCTTGGCGGCAGGCGGTGCCAGGCGTTTTTCGCCGATCAAGGAGCGCTGCAGCAACGTGCCGAAGGCCTGCGCCGGCTGCGCCTTGCTGACCACGTTGATCGTGGCGTCACTGAACAGCCGGGCAATCAGTTGCCGCCGCAGCCCTTCGTCAAGGTCGGCAAACCTCAAGCCCAATTGGTCCTCGCCGTGATTGCGCATGACTTCGACGTCAATCCAACCCAACTTGTCGACCCACAGCTGCCCGCACAGCCCCGGCTTGATCGAGGAAGCGAAGGCGCAGTTGAGCGACGCACCGCTGAGGGAAATATCCATCAGGCGCCCCGGCAGCACCTTGCCGCCAAAACGAAAACCGGTGGGTTTGTCGAACGGAAACCGCTCTTCGCCATGCAACCGCGGTCGGTCGACACAAGCCACCAGGGTCGCCAGGTTGTACACCAGCGCGACCACCGTCCAGCACAGGTTGAACAGCATGTTGCCGTCGAACGAGGCGGCGGTGCTGATGGCGATGTAGGCGCCAAATTGCGAGAGCAAGGTCAAGGCCAGAAAGAAGCCGAACAGCTTCCAGTGGACCATGGTTTTCGTCCGGTCGAGGCCCTTGGCGGTGACTTTGAACGGCCGCCCGAACGGACGGATCATGGCGCTGGCGATGGTGGCCGTGACCGCCAGCGAGGCAACGATCTGCGTGACCTCGGTAAAGATCGGCAAGGTTCGCCGGTCCGTCACCCAGGTCCCGTAACCCCAGAACGCAATCAGCGCCGGCATGCCGAACGCCAGGAAATCCACCGGATTGGCGTAGAACCCGGCGATGCCGAAGTACCAGTACAGCACCGGCGACACCAGCATCATCAGAATGAACGGCTTGGAAAACCAGTGCATCAGCCCATGGATATAGTGCAGCCGGTCATTGAGCGTGTAGCCGCTGCCGCGCAACGGGCCCTCCTCGAGCAGCGCCACCTGGATCGTGCCCAGGCACCAGCGCCCGCGCTGATTGATGTACTCGGTCAAACCTTCGGCAGACAAGCCAATGGACAGGCGCTCGTTCAACCAGCGGGTGACGTACCCTTTTTGCAGCAAGCGGTAAGTCGTGTAGATGTCTTCGCAGACCGACCCTGTAGGAAAACCGCCGACTTCGGTGATCAAATCGCGTCGCACCACGAAGGACGTGCCGACACAAAACGCCGCATCCCAACCATCCTTCGCCGGCTGGAACACATCGAAGAACACCCGCTGTTCATCGACCCAGCAGGCCGACGTGCCGAGGTTGTGTTGGATCGGGTCGGGGTTGTAGTAGAACTGCGGCGTCTGCACCAGGCCGACCCGGGGATCATCGAACAGCCCCAGGGTTCGCAGCAGGATCGGTTGCTGCGGTGCAAAGTCGGCGTCGAGCACCAGGATGTACGGCGCGTTGCTGAGGGCCGCCGACTGGCGCAGACCGTTGTTGAGGTTGCCCGCCTTGGCGTGGGAATTGTCGGGGCGCCGCGCGTACTGCACGCCCATTTCGGCGCAGTAGTCGCGCAACCAGTCGCGCCGGGTGTCGTCGAGCACCCAGATGGTGAAGTTCGGGTAGTCGATGGCCTGGGCGGCAATAATGGTTTTTTCGAGGATTTCCAGGCCCTCGTTGTAGGTGGCGATGAAGATATCCACCGCCGGCACCGCGTTGCCTTGCTGGCGCAGGCGGCGTTCGCCAGCATCGGCCGCTTTGTGGTGATCCGTGCGACAGAGCATCACGACGATGGAAAACAGCGTGTAACCGATCGCCAGCATCTCGAAGAACAGGAAGCTGTAGGCCCAGACCGTGGCAAATCCGGAATGACCGTCGGGCAAGGTGTCGCGAATCCGCCAGGCTGCATAGTTGATCAGCAAAAATGCAGTGATGGCACCGAATCCGACCCGCGCGGCCCATTGATCACGGTGGGTCAGGCAAGTGAACAGAATCACCGCCGCCAGGGTCCAGAAATTGATTTGCAGCAGTTGCAGCGAGTCCAGTGCCTGCATGTCAGTCAGCCTCTTGCGAACCGGTAAAGGGATTGACGCCGGTGGCAGCAATCGCCGCCCACGCTGTGGCGCCCAAGTGAGGCAGGTGGTAATAGAAGAAATCGTTGCTGACCGAGTCCGGGCCTATGGCCAGCCCGGTACTGATGCGCGCTTGCGGTGTGGCGAACAGCCAACCGTTGCCCGCCTGCTGGGCCAGCAGCACGCTCCACAGCGGCTGGGCTTTCTCACTCAGGCCGCTCAAGCGCGCCACCGCAGCGGCCTGGGCGGTGCCTTCGGTCCACAGGCCATCGGGGTCGCGGTTGAAACCGTAACCTTCGCCGGCACGGTGCGCCTGGTCGATGAAGGCGAAGACCCGCCGCCAGTCCTTGGGCGGCTCATGCAGGGCGATCAAGGGCCAGATCTGTGCGTCGAGCCCTGAGCGCACGCGATCCGAGGTCTGGCCATCCGCGCCGGTACCGATCAGGAAGCGCCCTTCCCCGGCATCCCATTGGCTCGAGACAAACTGCCGGGCGATCCGCGCCTGTTTCGCTGCGTCCTGATTCGGCGCGACTGCGTCGAGTGCCGACCACGCCGCCGCGAGGTCGACGTTGTGCTCGGTGGATTTCCAGTTCTGCTGGACCTGCTTGTCAAAGTACCCGTAATAGCCGCCACTGAATCCGGCGGGCGACTGCCCGTCGTAGGTGTTTTGCTGCGACCAGTGCAGGGCTTTGCGCGCGGCCTCAAGATAGGACGCCTCGCCGCTCTGTCGATAGGCCTCCAACAGGGCCAGTGCCGCCCAGGCCTGATTGCCGGTGGCGCTGCTGACTTGATAGGCGTCCTGGTTCCAGGCGTTGCGCTCGACACTCCAATAGCCCGGCAACTTCATCGACGGTGCCGCCACCGGGCCGGCGGCGTAGGCGTTGCGCAGGCGTCCGTCCTGGTACTCCGGATCGTGCCGTGTGGCGAAAGCCAACGCATCGGCAATCCGCCGCGCCGATTCGGCCTTGCCGCAGGCAAACAGGGCGATGCTGGCCAGTGCGTTGTCGTAGGTGAACGCCACGCCGCGCAACGCCAGGATCGGCGCGGGCTGGCCATCCAGCGGCGGATAACTGGCCAGCAGCACCGGGCCCGCTGGCTGCGCTGTCACGGCCTGATCCAGGGCGGCGCAGGTCATTGCCGCCAGTTGCGGCCGGGCTTGCGCGGCCCATCCGCTTGCCGCGCCGATCATCAACGTCAGCCCCATCATCGCTCGCAATAGAATGTTCATGGCCGCGACACCTCGGCACTGGCCCACAACCCCGGGTTGCAGGTCATGGCGCGCTGGCTGTCCGTGAGGTCAGTGGCAAAGGTGCCGACCACGTACACCGAATTCTGCTCGGCATAGGGAAACGGCACGCTGTAGGTATTGGCGCGGATGTCCGAAGCGCTGGACAACAACTGCACCACACTGGCCTTGAGCGGCTGGTCGAGGCCGCGGATTTTCACGGTGAGCACGCTGTCGCGGTCGATCTTGCTGGCCATGCGCTCGGGAAACACCGCGATCACGTAGCTCTGCGCGCAATCGGTGGCCCGCAGCAGAGTCGAGCCGGCCTGCACCAGGGTGCCTTGGGGGGCGAGCAGTTCCTGGACGGTACCCGGCGAATACGCCACGACGTCGTAGCCGGCCATCAACTTGATCCGGTTCTGCTCGGTATCGATCAGCTGGTTGAGGTTGGCGAGTTCCTGTTGATAGGTCGCCCGGTTGCGCGCCTGATTCTCCAGGCTGAGCTTGAGCGTAGTCATCTGCGCGTTGAGATCGAACATGCGCAGCTGATCGGGATCGAGGTAGACCCGCTTGTTGGCGGCGCTGACGTCACCATCGGTGATGCGCAACTGCGAACGCACCGACTCGGCCGCGCCCTGCAACGAAGCCAGCTGCGCTTTCGACGAAGCCACCACCGCCCCACTGACCGCCCCCTGGACGAACAACTCGAGATTGCGCTCGACCGTTTCCTGGGCATCGATCAACCGCGCACTGGCGGCACTGTTCTCGGCTTTCAGGGCTTTTTGCGTATAGAGCTGGCGGGTATGGAAGGCGGCCTGGTATTGCTGGCTGGTCTTCTCCAGTTCCTCGTAATAGCGCTGATCGTGCTCGGCCTGGCTGACCGAAGACGACAGCTGCTGCTCCAACGTCAGGCGCCGGGTTTGCAGGGTCAACAAGGTTTCCTGGTTCGCCCGCGGGTTTTCCACCACGGCAATCTTCTGGCCCTGGCTAAACGTCACACCGGGTTTGACCGCCAGGGAACTGACCACGCCATCGATAGGCGTGGTCAACAGAATCACCGGTGCATTCAGAATCGCCCGGGTGGCAGACGCCGACACCAGCGGCATGAGCAAGGTCGACAGCAACAGCCAGACAACAAACCCCAGCACACCCAACCCCACCAGGCGCGGTAACAGCGACAACAACTTCGATCGTTCTTCCGCCATGTTCGACTCTCCCGATAGACCAACCGCATTTCAGCCAGGCAATAGCAGGCCTGGCTGCGAAAACACTTTTGGCAGGGTGAGCAAAACGTAATTGATCTGTGCACGGCAATTAAGCCGACGCTGGTTTATGTGATTTTTATTGTGATGTGAGCGGGAATGGGATCCCCGTCTTTTTGGAGAGTTGCTGTAAAGCATGACTTTGGTATTGCCCGAGGCAGAGCGGGCGGTGTCATGGGCGACACTAGATTCAGTGCTTTGGGGTGTCAAGTAAATGAATGGAACAATTAAATGACGTCAAATATGTAGCGGGCTGATAATTGGATCCATGTCATGCATTAGTCGGCAAGCTATTATTTTTATTGGTGGTTTTTATTTTTTATTGCGAATTGAACTTTTAGATAATTCTTAAATGATGGCCGGACAGATTAAAATGATATAAGTCAGTCCTAAGCGGTCCAGGGAGACGGGCTACATTCATGCCTTGGCGCCTATCAGGGGCGCGCGTAGTCTGTGGTGCATTGTTTAAAGCGATCCGAATCCGAGCCGCTGCCTTCGCTGAGATCAATGTCGCCAGACTCGGGCAGGGACTCCACCCCTTTGTTGTGGTATTCATGGCCGAGGGCATTCCGTTAATCGGCCTGAATTAACAGCATTAGTACGACTGCTATCGAGAGATCCATCTGCTCCAATATAGATGCTGGTCACCGGCCACTCAGGAATCATTCTTATACAATGACTTCTTTCTGACACAGCCCAGTCAAACTGCATAAAGAAATTATCATCTTTAAAAATGTGACCAGGGCCTCCTGTTGAGTGGCCGGGGGAGATTTCCCCTCGAAATATATCGTGTTGAGTATTTAGAACAAAACTCAACTCTTCAACCCCCTCCTCCGAGAAATAGACTTTCACCCTCGGCACGGAGACATACCAGAGAAAATACATTAGAAACGATATTGCGAGCAGTTTCCGCCCGCTTCTCATGGGCTCGCTGTGTCCGTAAAGCATTGTTTCAGCCGATTCGAATCCGTGCCACTGCCTTCGCTGTAATCAACATCACCATTGGCGTCCAGGTAGATGTGAGTATTTGGCCACTTTGGGGTCACGTTGACACAGTGTCGGAGCGCTTTATCATTCCACCAGGAGACCTCCATGAAAAACTTCTCACTTGGAAACAAGAAGCCATAATCACGTGTGCCGCCCCCAGGTTGCATTCGTCCTTTGAATATCCGGTGCTGTACATTCCAAATGTATTTGATTTCTTCTTTAGCGTGCTTGGAGTAATAAATAGTCACAGTAGGCAACGCAATATCCCAATGGATGATCGCCAAAAACACAACTGGGATCCATAGCCACCGTGAGTACCGCTTTAGGGTTTCACCTGCCAATGATGCCACGAACTCCTCCCCTTCAGTCGCGGGTGTGTTGGCAGGCTTAATTGATCAAACCAAGACAGACTACTGATTTGACGCATGTCATGGCTTGACCAAATCCCATTGACACTCTTTTAGCTTACCCACATTTGTACCGCTCACTTTTTTCATATCGATGTTGCCGTCCGCATCGAGGAAAATATGCATATTGGGCCACTTCGGTGTGATGCTGATACAGTGCCAACGCCCGTTCTCAACTGCCCAAGAAAACTCCATGAAAAACTCGGTATCCGGATATAGATATCCGTGGTCGCTGACGGAGCCTCCGAGGGACATCCGTCCCCTGTACATCCGATCTTGGACGTTCCATGTGAGGGTGTTGAGAAATGATGCAATGGACGCTGACAGCCTTGCGACTGCCACGGCGAGGTGAAAAAGACGTTTCAGAAGTTTCGTCAAACGAAACAGTCTTTTTCCTACAAGAATGTTTTTATTCGGAAAGAAAAGTCTAAAAGGCGCACAAATAAAAACGCCCCGACCAAGGTCGGGGCGTTTTCATGTGCAGCTAAAGGCTTAGCGCGGGAAAGCTGGCGGGTTTACACCGGCCATGTCTTCCATTACGCGAACCACCTGGCAGCTGTAACCGAACTCGTTGTCGTACCAGACGTACAGTACAACGCGGTTATCCTGGGTGATGGTCGCTTCAGCGTCCACAACGCCTGCGTGGCGCGAGCCAACGAAGTCGGTGGAAACCACTTCCTGCGAATTGACGTAGTCGATCTGCTTGTGCAGGTCCGAGTGCATGGCCATCTGGCGCAGGTACTCGTTGATCTCTTCGCGGGTGGTGGCTTTTTCCAGGTTCAGGTTCAGGATGGCCATCGACACGTTCGGCGTAGGAACACGAATCGCGTTGCCGGTCAGCTTGCCCTTGAGCACTGGCAGCGCCTTGGCGGCTGCGGTGGCGGCACCGGTTTCGGTGATGACCATGTTCAGCGGCGCGGCGCGGCCACGACGGCTGCCCTTGTGGAAGTTGTCGATCAGGTTCTGGTCGTTGGTGAACGAGTGTACGGTTTCGACGTGGCCGTTGACGATGCCGAACTTGTCATTCACAGCCTTCAGCACCGGCACGATGGCGTTGGTGGTGCAGGAAGCGGCGGAGATGATCTTGTCGTCAGGGCTGATGTCGCCATGGTTGATGCCGTGCACGATGTTCTTCAGCGCGCCCTTGCCAGGTGCGGTGAGGATCACGCGGGCAGCGCCCGGGCAGGCCAGGTGCTGGCCCAGGCCGTCGGCGTCACGCCATACGCCGGTGTTGTCGACGATCAGCGCGTTTTCGATGCCGTACTGGGTGTAGTCGACTTCGGCCGGGCTCTTGGCGTAGATAACCTGGATCAGGTTGCCGTTGGCGGTGATGGTGTTGTTGGCTTCATCGATGGTGATGGTGCCATCGAACGGACCATGGACCGAGTCGCGACGCAGCAGGCTGGCGCGTTTTACCAGGTCGTTCTCGGCGCCCTTGCGGACCACGATGGCGCGCAGGCGCAGGCCGTCGCCACCACCGGTTTTCTCGATCAGGATGCGCGCCAGCAGACGGCCGATACGACCGAAGCCGTACAGGACAACGTCGGTGCCTTTGCGGGCGGAGGCGTTCTGCTGGCCAACCACGTCGGCCAGTTCTTCACGGACGAACTGCTCGGCAGTACGGCCGTTGCCTTCAGCCTTGAATTTGGCTGCCAGCTTGCCCAGGTCTACCGAAGCGGCGCCGAGCTTGAGCTCGCTCATCGCCTTGAGCAGCGGGAATGTTTCGTGGACGGACAGCTCGGTATCGTCGGTTTGACGGTGACGAGCAAAGCGGTGAGCTTTGAGAATCGCAATGACTGAACGATTGATCAGGCTGCGGCCATAGATCGAGCTCACCACATTGTTATTGCGGTAGAGCTGACCGATAAGCGGAATCATCGCTTCTGCGAGTGCTTCACGGTCGATCCATTCACCAAGACACTGGTCGGGCTTCTGAGTCACGGGAACCTTCCACATGTAGGGGCAGAAAAAAGGGGCTACATTATGCCGCCGTAAGCCTCGTGTAGCAATGCGCGCCTGTCGTGCGATCCGTAACAATTTTTCCTTCAAAAAAATCACGCATCGCTGGAACCCAATGAAACCGGGGCTTTCAGCGCAGTCAATTTTTTGGAGACAACGCTACCTTGTCCGTAACCCTCCGTAACACCTGCTGGTTTTACCACTACATATTCTGGTTTTTACGGTAAAAAACAGTGGTTTTTTGTCTTTACCACTACATTTCGCCAAACCTGCGTAATAGACACAGTCTGCAACTGACAGGCGGCACCCGGGACCGCTACAATTACCGACTTTGTCGCAACGCTTGGAGCTCAACCTTCCGTGCCCGTTCTGCGTCTACCGCTTCTCCCTGCCGCGGCAGGTAAACAGCACTGGGGCAACCTGCCCGGTGCCGCCCTGAGCCTGGCCATCGCCGAGGCTGCCAGCGCTGCCAAGCGCTTTACCCTGCTGCTCACCGCCGACAGCCAAAGTGCCGAACGGCTGGAACAGGAGCTGAGTTTCTTCGCCCCGGATTTGCCCGTACTGCATTTCCCCGACTGGGAAACCCTGCCCTACGACCTGTTCTCGCCGCACCAGGACATCATTTCCCAGCGCATCGCCAGCCTGTACCGGCTGCCCGAGCTGTCGCACGGCGTGCTGGTGGTGCCGATCACCACCGCCCTGCACCGCCTGGCGCCGACCAAGTTCCTGCTCGGCAGCAGCCTGGTGCTGGATGTCGGCCAGAAACTCGACGTCGAGCAGATGCGCAGCCGCCTCGAGGCCACCGGTTATCGCTACGTCGATACCGTGTACGAGCATGGCGAATTCACCGTGCGCGGCTCGCTGATCGACCTGTTCCCGATGGGCAGCAAGTTGCCCTATCGCATCGACCTGTTCGACGACGAAATCGAGACCCTGCGCACCTTCGACCCGGAAAACCAGCGCTCCATCGACAAGGTCGATTCGGTCAAGCTGCTGCCGGCCAAGGAATTCCCGCTGCAGAAAGAGGCCGTCACCCGCTTCAAGGCGCGCTTTCGCGAGCGTTTCGATGTCGACTTCCGGCGCTGCCCGATCTTCCAGGACCTGAGCAGCGGGATTACCCCGGCCGGTATCGAGTACTACCTGCCGCTGTTCTTCGAAGAAACCTCGACCCTGTTCGATTACCTGCCCCAGGACACGCAAGTGTTCTCCCTGCCCGGCATCGAACAGGCGGCCGAAAACTTCTGGAACGACGTGCGCAATCGTTATGAAGAGCGGCGTGTCGATCCATCCCGTCCTTTATTGCCGCCCGCCGAACTGTTCCTGCCGGTGGAAGACTGCTTCGCGCGCCTGAAAAACTGGCCACGGGTAGTGGCGAGTCAACAGGATGTGGAAACCGGCGCCGGCCGCGAACGCTTCCCTGCCCGGGAATTGCCGAACCTGGCGATCGAAGCCAAGGCCACGCAACCCTTGGCGGCGCTGGCCGGCTTCCTCGACGAATTCCCCGGTCGCGTGCTGTTTACCGCCGAGTCCGCTGGCCGTCGTGAAGTGCTGCTGGAACTGCTCGAACGCCTGAAGCTGCGCCCCAAGACCGTTGACAGCTGGCCGGACTTCGTCGCCGGCAAGGAGCGCCTGGCGATCACCATCGCGCCGCTGGACGAAGGTTTGCTGCTGGACGATCCGGCCCTGGCGCTGGTCGCCGAAAGCCCGTTGTTCGGCCAGCGCGTGATGCAGCGCCGGCGCCGGGAGAAACGCGCCGATGCCAACAACGATGCAGTCATCAAGAACCTCACCGAGCTGCGCGAAGGCGCGCCGGTGGTGCACATCGACCACGGCGTCGGTCGTTACCTGGGCCTGGCCACCCTGGAAATCGACAACCAGACCGCCGAATTCCTCGCCCTGGAATACGCCGAGGGCGCCAAGCTCTACGTGCCGGTGGCCAACCTGCACCTGATCGCCCGCTACACCGGCAGCGACGACGCCCTCGCCCCGCTGCATCGCCTGGGTTCCGAGACCTGGCAAAAAGCCAAGCGCAAGGCCGCCGAACAGGTGCGCGACGTCGCGGCTGAATTGCTCGACATCTATGCGCGCCGCGCCGCCCGTGAAGGGTATGCCTTCGCCGACCCGAAAGCCGATTACGCCACCTTCAGCGCCGGTTTCCCGTTCGAAGAAACGCCGGACCAGCAAACGACTATCGAAGCGGTGCGCGAAGACATGCTCGCGCCCAAGCCGATGGACCGCCTGGTGTGCGGCGACGTCGGCTTCGGCAAGACCGAAGTGGCCATGCGCGCCGCGTTCATTGCCGTGCACGGCGGTCGCCAGGTGGCGATCCTGGTGCCCACTACCCTGCTCGCCCAGCAGCACTACAACAGCTTCCGCGACCGCTTCGCCGACTGGCCGGTGAGCGTGGAAGTGATGAGCCGCTTCAAGTCGGCCAAGGAAGTGAATGCGGCGATCGCGGACCTGGCCGAAGGCAAGATCGACATCGTCATCGGCACGCACAAGCTGCTGTCCGACGACGTAAAAATCAAGAACCTCGGGCTGGTGATCATCGACGAAGAACACCGCTTCGGTGTCCGCCAGAAAGAACAGCTCAAGGCCCTGCGCAGCGAAGTCGACATCCTCACCCTGACCGCCACGCCGATTCCGCGCACGCTGAACATGGCCGTGTCGGGCATGCGCGACCTGTCGATCATCGCCACGCCGCCAGCCCGACGCCTGTCGGTGCGCACCTTCGTCATGGAGCAGAACAAGAGCACGGTCAAAGAGGCCCTGCTCCGTGAGCTGCTGCGTGGCGGCCAGGTCTACTACCTGCACAACGATGTGAAGACCATCGAGAAATGCGCCGCCGACCTCGCCGAACTGGTGCCGGAAGCGCGGATCGGCATCGGCCACGGGCAGATGCGCGAGCGTGAGCTCGAACAGGTGATGAGCGACTTCTACCACAAGCGCTTCAACGTGCTGATCGCCTCGACCATCATCGAGACCGGCATCGACGTGCCGAGCGCCAACACCATCATCATTGAGCGCGCCGACAAGTTCGGCCTGGCGCAACTGCACCAGTTGCGCGGCCGCGTCGGGCGCAGTCACCACCAGGCCTACGCCTACCTGCTGACGCCGCCGCGCCAGCAGATCACCGCAGACGCGGAAAAGCGCCTGGAAGCGATCGCCAACACCCAGGACCTCGGCGCGGGCTTCGTGCTCGCCACCAACGACCTGGAAATCCGTGGTGCTGGCGAATTGCTCGGCGACGGGCAAAGCGGGCAGATCCAGGCAGTCGGTTTCACGCTGTACATGGAAATGCTCGAGCGCGCGGTGAAGTCGATCCGCAAGGGCGAACAACCCAACCTCGACCAGCCGCTGGGCGGCGGTCCGGAAGTCAACTTGCGCGTACCGGCGTTGATTCCCGAGGACTACCTGCCGGACGTCCACGCCCGCCTGATTCTCTACAAGCGCATCGCCTCGGCCACCGATGAGGAAGGTCTCAAGGACTTGCAGGTGGAGATGATCGACCGCTTCGGCCTGTTGCCGGAGCCAACCAAGAACCTGATGCGCATCACCGCCCTGAAATTGCAGGCCGAGTTGCTGGGCATCAAGAAAGTCGACGGCGGCCCGCAAGGTGGTCGAATCGAGTTTGCGACACAAACCCCGGTCGACCCGCTGACCCTGATCAAGCTGATCCAGAGCCAGCCCAAACGCTACAAATTCGAAGGGGCGACGATGTTCAAGTTCCAGGTCCCGATGGAGCGCTCGGAAGAGCGCTTTAATACTGTAGAGGCGCTGTTTGAGCGCCTCATTCCGAAAACTGCTTGAAGGACGCCGCATGCGCCTGTTTCGCTCACTGACCTTGTTGACAATGTTAATAACAGCACTGGTCACCCCGTCGGTCTTTGCCGATGATCTGTATCAGATTGAAATGATTCTGGTGCGGCAGAACGCCGTGCCGGCGATTGTCAGCCGTGCCGCGCCGGAAGACTGGGCCGCTGGCGCACAAGCCGTCAGCCCTGACAGCCTGCGCACGCCGAGCCTCAATGGCGAAGTGGAAAAACTGACCGCCAGCAATGAATACACCGTGCTGCTGCACAAAGCCTGGCAGCAGACCCTCGGCGAAACACCGGTCAAGGTCGCGGTCAGCGACGGCAAGGAGCAGTTCGGCCAGTACCCGATTGAAGGCACCCTGAACATGACGCTTGGACGCTTCACCGATGTGGACGCCGATTTCTGGGTCAACCAGTTCAACGACGAAGGCCTGGTCACAGCCAGCGAACGCCTGAAACAGGAAAGCCACACCAAGAACGGCCAGCTCAACTTCCTCGACAACGGCCACCTGGGCCTGCTGATCAAGATCACCTCGTTGACGGCGCCCGCTCCCCGGGAAGCCCCTGAAGTCGTTCCGGACTGATTGAAGCCCCCATGTCCGCGACGACCCTGAGCAAACCCCTGGCACCTTCCTGGGTCAGCCGATTCAAGGAACAGAGCCTGGAGCGTGGTCGCCGCTACGCACTGGAAAATCGCGTCAGGATCGTCGAGGTCGGCGACGCGACCATCACCGCGGCATGCGAAGGCTCTGGCGGTAACGTTTACCGTCAGACCATTCGCCTGCGCGAGTCGGCCAAAGGCACCTTGCTGATGGTCGATGCCACCTGCTCCTGTCCGGTCCACAGCAACTGCAAACATTGCGCGGCGGTTCTCCTGCAAGTCCAGGAAACCCTCGACTACCCCGCCGCCGCCAAAGACGCCGAACTCCTGGAAAAACTCCAGGCGGTGCTGGAAAACCGCAGCCCCAAGGCACCACCGCAAGTCCTGGTGGACAACGTGCAACCGGTACCGCGCCTGTGGCTGGCGAGCATCGAATTCAGCGCCTTCGAACCGCGCAACGGGCGGATGCAGCGTTACATCCAGCATCGCGCGGCGCTGTCCTTCAGTTATCTGGACGAGTACGTTTCAGGCCAGAAGAATTCCGACATCCTGATTCGCCAGGAGACCCAGACCCTACGGATAAAACGCCACCCGGATGTGGAACAGTCCTACCGCGAACAGCTGCGAATCCTCGGCTTCAAGATCGCCACCCGGCAAAGCAAGGCCCTGCCGGAAAGCGCAGGCGAACTGTATGAGATGGTCAATGACAGCGCCTGGTTGACCTTCACCCTCAATGAACTGCCGAAGTTGCGCACCCAGGGCTGGGAACTGCTGATCAACGAGGACTTCGGATTCGACCTGACCGCCGTGGACGATTGGTACGCCACGGTCGAACAGGCGCCGGAGCGGGATTGGTTCGACCTGGAACTGGGGATCATCGTCAATGGCGAGCGGCTGAGCCTGCTGCCGATCCTGCTGAACCTGATGCGCTCGCACACCGAACTGCTCAACCCGGAACGCCTGGCACGGCGGCGCGACGACGAGCTGATCCTGGTCAACATCCCCAACCGGCCGAACGCCGATCACGGCCCCTTGCAAGTCGCCCTGCCCTTCGGCCGCCTGAAACCGGTACTGGCGACGCTCGGCGAGTTTTACCTGCAAGAGCCGGGTGAAACCGCACTGCGCCTGAGCAAGGCCGACGCCACGCGCCTCAATGCGCTGGAAGACCTGCCGCTGCTCTGGGAAGGTGGCGAGCAGATCCGCACCTTTGCCCAGCGCCTGCGCGACATCAAGGACTACACCGCCACAGCTCCGGACGGCTTGAATGCAACCCTGCGCCCGTATCAGCTTGAAGGCCTGAGCTGGATGCAGTCGTTGCGGCAACTGGAAGTCGGCGGCATCCTCGCCGATGACATGGGCCTGGGCAAAACCCTGCAGACCCTGGCGCACATGCTCAGCGAGAAGAACGCCGGGCGCCTCGATCGCCCCTGCATGGTGGTGATGCCCACCAGCCTGATTCCCAACTGGCTCGACGAAGCCGCGCATTTTACCCCGCAACTCAAGGTGCTGGCACTGTACGGCGCCAGCCGCAAAAAGCATTTCGACAACCTGGCCGACTACGACCTGATCCTGACCACCTACGCGTTGCTGCCCAAGGACGTCGACCGCCTGGCGGCGCAGCCGTTGCACGTCCTGGTGCTGGATGAAGCGCAGTACATCAAGAACCCGAACAGCAAGGCCGCCCAGGCCGCCCGTGAGTTGAACGCCCGCCAGCGCCTGTGCCTGAGCGGCACGCCACTGGAAAACCACCTGGGCGAGCTCTGGTCGCTGTTTCATTTCCTGCTGCCCGGCTGGCTCGGCGACGTGAAAAGCTTCAACCGCGATTACCGCGTCCCGATTGAAAAGCGCACCAGCGAAGTACGACTGCAACACCTCAACGGTCGGATAAAACCTTTCCTGCTGCGCCGCACCAAGGAACAGGTGGCCACCGAGCTGCCACCGAAAACCGAGATCATCCATTGGGTCGAGCTCAACGAAACCCAGCGCGACCTGTACGAAACCATGCGCCTGGCCATGGACAAGAAAGTCCGCGACGAAATCACCCGCAAAGGCGTGGCCCGCAGCCAGATCATCATCCTCGAGGCGCTGCTCAAGCTGCGCCAGGTGTGTTGCGATCTGCGCCTGGTCAATGACGCGCCCCTTCCGACGCGGGGCAGCACCTCGGGCAAGCTCGACAGCCTGATGGAAATGCTCGAAGAGCTGTTCGAGGAAGGCCGGCGGATCCTGCTGTTCTCGCAGTTCACTTCGATGCTGGCCTTGATCGAGGTCGAACTGAAGAAACGCGGTGTTGAATATGCCTTGCTGACCGGACAGACCCGCGACCGTCGTACACCGGTGAAGGAATTCCAGAGCGGCAAGCGTCAGATCTTTCTCATCAGCCTGAAAGCCGGCGGCGTCGGCCTGAACCTGACGGAAGCGGACACCGTGATTCATTACGACCCCTGGTGGAACCCGGCAACGGAAAACCAGGCCACCGACCGTGCCTATCGCATTGGCCAGGAGAAGCCGGTGTTCGTCTACAAGCTGATCGCGCGCGGCACGGTGGAAGAGAAGATCCAGCACCTGCAGAAGGAAAAATCCGACCTGGCGGCAGGCGTGCTGGACGGGCGCCAGGCGGGGGACTGGAAGTTGCAGAGCGATGATATTGAAGCGTTGTTTGCGCCGTTGCCGGACAAGCTGGAGAAGTAGCGAGATTCGAACTGTAGGAGCCGGCTTGCCGGCGAAGGTGGTCGTGAATTTTGTGTTGGGCTTCAGGACCCCTTCGCTGGCAAGCCAGCTCCTACAGGTCAGTCGCTTGTCGATCCTTTGAGCAGCCGCGCCAACGTCGACCTTACCTTACCCATCCCCTCACTCAACGCCTGTTCGATCCCGGCCATGCTGATCACCGTCGCCGACTTGCCCGCCGCCGGGTTCACCACCAGCGCCAGGCAGGCGTAATCCAGTTCCAGCTCGCGGGCCAGGGCCGCTTCCGGCATCCCGGTCATGCCAACGATGTCACACCCGTCTCGTTCCAGGCGGAGGATCTCGGCGGCGGTTTCCAGCCGTGGCCCTTGCATGCAGGCGTACACACCCTGATCGCTGAAACAGACGCCTTCGGCCACCAACGCTGCAATCAAGCGCTGACGCAGGGATTCACTGTAGGGGTAGCTGAAGTCGATATGGGTGACCGGCTCCAGGTCATCGGCAAAGTAGCTGTGCTCGCGACCGCTGGTGTAGTCGATCAATTGATGCGGCACGCAGAAATGCCCGGTACCCATCGCTGCGTTAATGCCGCCCACCGCGTTGACCGCAAGAATCGCCTCGGCACCGGCCTGCTTCAGCGCCCAGAGATTGGCCCGGTAATTCACCCGGTGCGGGGCAAAACGGTGCGGCTGGCCATGCCGGGCGAGAAACAGCACTTCGTGGCCGGCGTACTCGCCGATCTGCACCTCGGCAGACGGCGCGCCGTAGGGAGTGTCGAGCGCCAATGACTGACGAATGTCCAGGCCTTCCAACCGGGTCAGGCCGGTACCGCCGATAATCGCGTAGACCGTCATGGCGCCCCTCCTTATCAATCGATCAACTGTGCATCCCTGAGCGCGCCAACGGCGGCCAGCCAGCGTGGATCCTGGCGGTACTCGGTGCTCGCAAACGCCTGGCCACGCATACGCGCAATGCGCGCCGACGGCTTGACCTTCAGGCGCTGAGCGGCGCTCAAGGCCAGTTCGGCGGCCGCACGGTCGTTGCACACCAGGCCCATGTCGCACCCGGCGGTCAATGCTGCTTCGATACGGCTGGCGGCATCGCCCACCACATGGGCACCGGCCATGGACAGGTCGTCGCTGAAGATCACGCCGTCGAATTGCAGCTCGCCACGCAAGATGTCCTGCAGCCAGCGCCGGGAGAAGCCCGCTGGCTGCGCGTCGACCTGTGGATAAATAACGTGGGCAGGCATGACGGCGGCCAGCTGCTGGCTCAATTTGGCGAACGGCACCAGGTCGTGGGCGCGGATCTGCTCAAGGCTGCGCTCATCGTTGGGGATCGCGACGTGGGAATCCGCCTCGGCCCAACCGTGGCCGGGAAAATGCTTGCCGGTGGCGGCCATGCCCGCGGTGTTCATGCCGCGAATGAACGCACCGGCCAGCAATGCGGCACGTTCTGGATCAGCTTCGAACGAACGGGTCCCGACCACGGCGCTACGCTGGTGATCGAGATCCAGCACCGGGGCGAAGCTCAGGTCCAGGCCCACGGCCAGCACCTCGGTGGCCATGATCCAGCCGCACTGCTCGGCCAGGTATTCGGCGTTGGGGTTATCGGCAATGGCGCGCATCGCCGGCAGTCGCACGAAGCCCTGGCGCAGGCGCTGCACCCGTCCACCCTCCTGGTCCACCGCCAGCAGCAGGTCGGGACGAATGGCGCGGATCGCCGCGCTCAGCTCGCGCACCTGGCGCGGATGCTCGATGTTGCGGGCGAAAATGATCAGGCCGCCCACCTCGGGCTGGCGCAACAATTGGCGATCTTCAGCGGTCAGCCAGGTACCGGCGACGTCCACCATCAACGAGCCTTGCAGGCCAGCAGTCATAGCAATTCCTTGATAACGATAAACCCGGCTCGCAGCGATTCACCGCCCTGGGTTGTACCCGGGAGGTCGATGATCATGAGCGGGAACGGGTTGACAACGAGAGTCGGCATGGGCGGCTAGCTTATCGGATGTAAGCAGCCGCGCCCACCCATGAGCGGTTAAACCTTGGCGGCAACCGGTGTCGATTTGCTACGAGGACGCAGCTGCGCGGTGGCCATGGCCGAGTCGGTGACCCCGGATTCGGCACGCATGCCGGCCGCCAGGAACGGCACCATCAGGCGCATGACCTGTTCGATGGAGGTGTTGACCCCGAAGTCGGTTTCGGCGATGGCACGCAAGGCCTTGATACCGGACATGCTGAACGCTGCCGCTCCGAGCATGAAGTGCACGCGCCAGAACAGTTCGATCGGCGGGATCCTCGGCGCGGCCTCGTTGACCAGCATCATGTAGCGGCGAAACACCTTGCCGTACATGTCTTCCAGATAACGACGCAAATGCCCCTGGCTCTGGCTGAAGGCCAGCCCGAGCAAACGCATGAAGATCGACAGGTCGTTGCCGCTGCGCGGCTGCACCACCAGGGCCTGCTCGACGAGGATTTCCAGCAGTTCCTCGAGGGAAGGCTTGTTTTCAGGCCTGGCCTGGCGCCGCTCCAGCTCTTTATCGAGGCTGAGGCAGAATGGCCCCAAAAAGCGCGAGAAGACCGCCTGGATCAGCGCCTTCTTCGAACCGAAGTGATAGTTCACCGCCGCGAGATTGACACCCGCCTTGCTGGTGATCAAACGCAATGAGGTTTCAGCGAAACCTTTTTCCGCGAACAACTGCTCGGCAGCATCGAGAATGCGTTCAACGGTTTCCGACTGGGCCATGGCTACTCCGCCTGACAAACACTTGTTTGAAACATACGTTTCAGCCCGTGCATTGTCAAGTCTGGCAGTTCGTTTCGGGAATGGTCGGTCAGACATTTAACCACACAACCGCAAAGCTTCCATCAGCCCGTTGCTCGACCGTCTGGCGGCGGAGAAAAAAAGGGGCATTGCCAAGACCGTTCCACTGTATATAATCCCAGTCACTGTATAAAAAGACAGAGCGATCAATATGCTAAAGCTGACGCCACGCCAAGCCGAGATTCTGGCCTTCATCAAACGCTGCCTGGAAGACAACGGCTACCCGCCGACCCGTGCGGAAATCGCTCAGGAACTGGGTTTCAAATCGCCCAACGCGGCAGAAGAACACCTCAAGGCGCTGGCCCGCAAGGGCGCGATCGAGATGACCCCCGGCGCTTCGCGCGGCATTCGCATTCCGGGCTTCGAGGCCAAGGCCGACGATTCCAGCCTGCCGATCATTGGCCGGGTCGCCGCCGGCGCGCCAATCCTCGCCCAGCAACACGTTGAAGAGTCCTGCAACATCAACCCTGCGTTCTTCCACCCGCGCGCCGATTACCTGCTGCGGGTGCACGGCATGAGCATGAAGGATGTGGGTATCTTCGACGGCGACCTGCTGGCCGTCCACACCACCCGCGAAGCCCGCAACGGCCAGATCGTGGTGGCGCGGATCGGCGACGAAGTCACCGTCAAGCGCTTCAAGCGCGACGGCAGCAAAGTCTGGCTGATGGCTGAAAACCCCGAGTTTGCCCCTATCGAAGTGAACCTTAAAGATCAGGAACTGGTGATCGAAGGCTTGAGCGTCGGCGTCATTCGCCGCTAAAGGAGGCTTTATGCAGTTCCCACAGACACCACAGCAAGCCCAACTGCCGCTACTGTTCGAGGCGTTCATGGCACAGCCATTGGCGCCGATCCTGAAGGAAGTGGTCGAGTCGCCCTGGAGCGCCGAGCCCGAGGTCTTCAGTGAGTTGTCTCTGCGTGGTGCAGCCGGGAATTGCCTGAACCTTCTGGCGCCGATCCTGCGCGAGCTCAGCCAGGACCAGGATGCCCGCTGGCTGACCCTGATCGCCCCGCCTGCCAGTCTGACCCAGACCTGGTTGCGAGACGCCGGCCTCAATCGCGAGCGCATCCTGCTGCTGCAACCCCGGGGCACCCAGAGCGCCCAGCAACTGACTTGTGAGGCACTTCGCCTCGGCCGCAGCCACACGGTGGTCAGCTGGCTCAACCCGTTGAACGCAAACTCTCGGCAACAGCTGATCAGCGCCGCCCGGATCGGGGACGCTCAAAGCCTGAATATTCGACTGGGGTAACGGCGCACAGTGAAGGTGCGGGGCTTCTACAAGGACGGAGAAGCCAATGGGAGACAGTGTCGGTAAAAACCGACGGGCGGGGTCAATGAAGGACCCGCGGCCCCTCTTCCTTTTCGAAATCGCCTTCAACCAGGCGCCCTGCCATTTGCACGCCGACACTCAACATCGCCTTGGCGACTTCTACGTGCTGACCTTGCAGGAACGCTTTGGCATCCTCGGAGAAATCCAAAGTAACCAGAGAACCCTCGTCCTCAGCCCTGCGCAGCTCGATTCGGCCGTCTGGTAACTCGACAATTTCTAGAAAGGACGTTGGCATAAAGGTCTGTTCTCCACGAAAGGCGGGCATTATATAGGCATCGGCCAGGCTTCGCTCGGGATCTTGACCAGATGCCATCGCGAAATCAGCTCAGGGGCAGAGCAAACAACCCTGTGGGTCGTTCGCTGCACCCTTCACTCCCTCAGCACTCGTTCAAGCCTTCGCGAAAACGGACGGCCAGGCTTTTCAAGTTCTGCCGCCAACTCTCAAGCTCCTCACGGCCCAGCTCCTGAGGTGCCTCTTCTTCATCCAGGTTGACTGCCAGGATCAACGGCTGCGTCACATCACCCTTGGGCTTGTGCGGCGCCCGTGGCGGCTGAAACAACGCGGCATGGGCAGCCAACAGTTTGGCCAGCCAGGTTTCCGGGTTGTTGGCCAGCTCGACCATCTCGGCCATTTCCGGAATTGCGATGCTTTCCAGCACTTCACGAGTCAGCAAGGATTCGGCCCGGGAGGCATTGGCTTGGGGCAAACGATAGAAGCCGGCAATCTCGTGACACAACCCCAGCAAGGCACCATACAGGTGAAATAACGCCGATTCTCGCCCCGCCTGAATCAGCGCCAGGGAATTCATCGCCCGCCCCTCTTCGGCCTTGGCGAGCGCTTCCAGCGACAAGCCGGCGAAATAAATCTTCTGGTTGGTACGGGTATAGAGCTCGTGGGCCATGACGGCAGCCTCCACAACGAAATAATTGCTTCACGCAGGTCAGACAGTGTCGTGGATCAACTCCCTTTGCCGCAAGCATTGTCTAATCCTGAAGCAGATACCGGCCCAATAAATCTCCCCGTAGGAGCCAGCGGTGCTGCGTTCCGACTTGCCGGCGCCATCGTCGGAACGCCGCCCGCAGCAAGCCGGCTCCTACAGGTAAATGCGTACGGCTCCCGATCAGGCCGGCCGGGAGGCCGCCTCGCTTTGGTTTTGGCTTTTGATCTGGCTTTTGATTTTCTTGCCACATCGAGAGGCCGAGTGGAGGTTCTGCGCAGTGGGCCCTGTAGGAGCAGCCGGTCGACGCTCGATTGCTCGCGAAAAACCTGAGAGCACCGCGGGGTGTCAGGATCCCCGCATCATCGCTGACCTCCATCGCGAGCAAGCCGGCTCCCACAGTGGATCGGGTACAGCCGCAAGTGATTGGTCGGCTATATGGCCGCCTTCGCTGCGATGCGGCGACCCGACAAGCCAGCTCCTACAGTGGATTGGGTATAACCGTGGGAGATCGGTCGGGTGTAAGGCCCTGCGCCGGAGAGCAGGCACCCTGCACAAACAAAAAAGCCGCATGAAAACCCGAAGGTCGTCATGCGGCTTTTTCTGTGGAGAGGCTTTTACGCCTTCGCAGCCGGTCGCTTGTCCTCGACCTTCCACTTGCCACCGTCGTAGAACGCTTTCCAGCCAGTCGGCTTGCCGTCGACTTCGGTCTGCACGTACTGCTCCTTGGTCTTGCGGCTGTAGCGGATCACGGCAGGCAGGCCATCCGGATCTTTCTTCGGCGCTTCGCAAAGGAAGTGGTACTTCGGATCGATCTCATCCTTGTGCGGCAAAATCTCGATCACCAGCGGCGCACGGGTCTCGCGGTTTTTCGGAAACTGGCTGGCGGCCAGGAACAGGCCCGAGGCACCGTCGCGCAGGATGTAGGTGTCGTTGACCTTTTCGCATTTCAGCTCAGGCATCTTCACCGGGTCCATCTTCGGCGGCGCCGCATCACCGCTTTTCAGCAGTTTGCGGGTGTTCTTGCAGGTCGGGTTGGTGCAACCGAAGAACTTGCCGAAACGGCCGGTCTTGAGCTGCATCTCGCTGCCGCACTTGTCGCATTCCAGGCTCGGGCCTTCATAGCCCTTGATGCGATAGGTGCCCTCTTCGATTTCGTAGCCGGCGCAATCCGGGTTGTTGCCGCAGATGTGCAGCTTGCGCTTCTCGTCCAGCAGGTAGGCGTCCATCGCCGTGCTGCAGATCGGGCAGCGGTGCTTGCCACGCAGTACCAGGGATTCCGATTCACCCTCGTCGTCCGCGGCGATTTCGTCGCCCGGCACCAGGTTGACGGTCGCCTTGCAGCGTTCTTTCGGCGGCAGGCTGTAACCCGAGCAACCGAGGAAAACACCGGTCGATGCGGTACGGATCTGCATCGGACGCCCGCACGTGGTGCACGGAATGTCGGTCATCACCGGCTGGTTGGCCCGCATGCCGCCGTCCGGGCTTTCGGCCACTTCGAGCTTCTTCTTGAAGTCGCCGTAGAACTCGTCGAGCACGTTTTTCCAGTCGCGTTCGCCCTGGGCCACGTCATCGAGGTGCTCTTCCATGCCGGCGGTGAAGCCGTAGTCCATCAGGTTGGAGAAGCTTTCGGCCAGGCGCTCGGTGACGATGTCGCCCATTTTTTCCGAATAGAAGCGACGGTTGTGCAGCGCCACGTAGCCGCGGTCCTGGATGGTCGAAATGATTGCCGCATAAGTCGAAGGACGACCGATGCCGCGTTTTTCCATTTCTTTAACCAGGCTGGCTTCCGAGTAACGCGCCGGCGGCTTGGTGAAGTGCTGGGTCGGATCAAGCTTGATCAGCTTCATCGCGTCGCCCTGGGCCATGTCCGGCAGCACGTCGTCGTCGCCCGGCTTGGCAATTTGCGGCATCACGCGGGTGTAGCCGTCGAACTTGAGGATGCGACCCTTGGCGCGCAGCTCGAAGTCGCCGGCACCGACGGTGACCGTGGTCGACAGGTATTGCGCCGGCAGCATCTGGCAGGCGAGGAACTGGCGCCAGATCAGCTCGTAGAGGCGCTCAGCGTCACGCTCCATGCCCGACAGCTTGCTTGGCTCAGTGTTGGCGTCGGAGGGACGAATCGCTTCGTGAGCCTCTTGTGCGCCTTCCTTGCTGCTGTAGACGTTCGGGGTTTCCGGCAGGTACTTCTTGCCGAATTCGCCTTCAATATAGGTACGCGCCATCGCCACGGCATCGACCGAGAGGTTGGTCGAGTCGGTACGCATGTACGTGATGTAGCCAGCTTCGTACAAACGCTGGGCCATCATCATGGTCTTCTTCACGCCAAAGCCCAGGCGGTTGCTCGCGGCCTGCTGCAGGGTGGACGTGATGAACGGCGCCGACGGCTTGCTGCTGGTCGGTTTGTCTTCGCGCTTGACGATGCTGTAGCTGGAAGCCTTGAGCTTCTCCAGCGCGGCCATGGCCTGGGCTTCGTTGAGCGGCTTGAAAGCTTCGCCCTTCTCGCGAGCGACGTCGAAACGCACGGTCGCGCCCTTGGCGGTGCCGAGGTCGGCGTGGACTTCCCAGTACTCTTCCGGGATGAACGCGCGGATCTCACGCTCACGCTCCACCACCAGCTTCACGGCAACCGATTGCACGCGACCGGCGGACAGGCCACGGGCGATCTTGGCCCACAGCAGCGGCGAGACCATGTAACCCACCACGCGGTCGAGGAAACGACGCGCCTGCTGGGCGTTGACACGATCGATGTCCAGCTCGCCTGGCTGGGAGAAGGCTTCCTGGATCGCCTTCTTGGTGATTTCGTTGAACACCACGCGCTTGTAGCGGGTGTCGTCACCACCGATGGCTTCGCGCAGGTGCCAGGCAATGGCTTCCCCCTCGCGATCCAAGTCGGTTGCGAGATAGATGGTGTCAGCATCCTTGGCGAGCCGGCGCAGCTCTTCGATGACCTTTTCCTTGCCCGGAAGGATCTCGTACTTGGCTTTCCAGCCATGATCGGGATCGACGCCCATGCGAGCGACCAGCTGCTTGCGCGCCTTTTCTTTCGGCGACAAGGCCGGCGCTTCACCCGCAGCAGCCTTGCCGCGCTTGGCGGCTGGCTCTTTGCTGGCGCTAGCCGAACCGCTGGTGGGCAGGTCTCGGATATGGCCGATACTCGACTTCACCACGTATTCGTTGCCCAAATACTTGTTGATGGTCTTGGCCTTAGCCGGGGATTCCACAATGACCAGCGATTTGCCCATGGATCAGAAAATTCCTGAATTCTAGAAGTGAAAGGCGGTTGGCGCCTGACGCGGCACCGCTATATATAGTGGCTACAAGGTGAGGTCAAGCGCAGGGTTCTGCGCGCCCTGCCCTTACGGCTTCGGAAAAACGCTCGGTTCGGCTTGCACCAAAGCAAAGCGTGGCACCTGTTCGCCGTCAACTTCGACGGACTCCAGGAACATGCTCAAGGGGCGTACCCAAAAGCCGTAATCGCCATACAGGGCTTGGTAGAAGACCACTTCTTCCTCGGTTTCCGAATGCCGCGCGACACTGAACACACGGTACTGCGGACCTTTGTAATGTTGATAGAGCCCAGGTTGTATCGGCATGCTTCGGCCCTCACTGAAATCCGTTCAAAATAAAAAAATAAAAAAATCCACAAAAACAAAAACCGGGGCACTGGGCCCCGGCTTCCGTCAACGCAACGTTTAAACGCGTTCGAAGACGGTGGAGATGCCTTGGCCGAGACCAATGCACATGGTGGCTACCCCAAGGTTGCCGCCATTTTGCTTCATCACATTGAGCAAAGTGCCGGAGATTCGCGCACCGGAGCAACCGAACGGGTGACCCAGGGCGATCGCGCCGCCGTGCAGGTTAACCTTCTCATTCATCTTGTCGAGCACTTTCAGATCTTTCAGCACTGGCAGGGCCTGTGCGGCGAAAGCTTCGTTGAGCTCGAAGTAGTCGATGTCAGAGATGCTCAGACCCGCACGCTTCAGTGCTTTCTGTGTGGCCGGTACTGGACCATAGCCCATGATCGCCGGATCCACACCTGCCACGGCCATCGAGCGGATCACCGCCATCGGCTGGATGCCCAGGTCCTGTGCACGCTGCGCCGACATCACGATCATGCACGAGGCGCCATCGGTGATCTGCGACGAGGTACCGGCTGTCACGGTGCCGCCCTTCGGGTTGAAAGCAGGCTTCAACGCCGCCAGGCTTTCCAGGGTGGTTTCCGGACGAATGGTTTCGTCGTAGTCGAAGGTTTTCAGGAAACCGTTCTCGTCGTAGCCCTGCATCGGGATGATTTCGTCCTTGAACTTGCCTTCCACGGTCGCCTTGTGGGCGAGCTGGTGGGAGCGCACGCCAAAGGCGTCCTGCTGTTCGCGAGTGATGCCGTGCATCTTGCCCAGCATTTCCGCGGTCAGGCCCATCATGCCCGAAGCTTTTGCCGCGTACAGCGACATATGCGGGTTCGGATCGACACCGTGCATCATGCTCACGTGGCCCATATGCTCGACGCCACCCACCACGAAAACGTCACCGTTGCCGGTCATGATCGCTTGCGCGGCGGTGTGCAGGGCACTCATCGACGAGCCACACAGGCGGCTGACGGTCTGGCCGGCCGAGGTGTGCGGGATCTGGGTCATCAGCGACGCCATGCGCGCGATGTTCCAGCCCTGCTCCAGAGTCTGGTTCACACAGCCCCAGATCACGTCCTCGACTTCGCTCGGGTCGACCTTGACGTTGCGTTCCAGCAATTTGCTGATCAGGTGCGCCGACATGTCTTCGGCGCGGGTGTTGCGGTGCATGCCGCCCTTGGAGCGGCCCATCGGAGTACGACCGAAGTCGACAATCACGACGTCTCTAGGATTCAAGCTCATAAGTTCACTCTCACTCTAGTTGGGGGCGCTTAACCGAAGAAGCTCTGGCCGTTCTTGGCCATTTCGCGCAGCTTCGCGGTCGGGTGGTACAGCGCGCCCAAATCAGCGTACTGGTCAGCCAGGGCAACGAACTGGGCAACACCGATCGAGTCGATGTAGCGCAGCGCACCGCCACGGAATGGAGGGAAACCGATACCGTAGACCAGACCCATGTCGGCTTCGGCGGCGGTTTCGACAATGCCGTCTTCCAGGCAACGCACGGTTTCCAGGCACAGCGGGATCATCATCCAGTTGATGATGTCTTCGTCGGTGACTTCGCGCTGTTCGAAGACGATCGGCTTGAGCACTTCCAGCACCGACGGATCGGCGACTTTCTTCTGCTTGCCGCGCTTGTCGGTCTCGTAGGCATAGAAGCCCTTGCCGTTCTTCTGGCCCAGGCGCTTGGCTTCGTAGAGCACGTCCACGGCCGAGCGACGGTCATCCTTCATGCGGTCCGGGAAGCCTTCAGCCATCACGTCGCGACCGTGGTGACCGGTGTCGATGCCGACCACGTCCATCAGGTACGCCGGGCCCATTGGCCAGCCGAATTTTTCCATGACCTTGTCGATACGGACGAAGTCCACACCGGCGCTGACCAGCTTGGCGAAACCGCCGAAGTACGGGAACAGCACACGGTTGACCAAAAAGCCCGGGCAGTCGTTGACCACGATCGGGTTCTTGCCCATTTTCTTGGCGTAGGCAACGGTAGTGGCAACCGCCAGCTCGCTGGACTTCTCGCCACGGATCACTTCCACCAGCGGCATCATGTGCACCGGGTTGAAGAAGTGCATGCCGACGAAGTTTTCCGGACGCTTGAGGGCCTTGGCCAGCAAGGTGATGGAAATGGTCGAGGTGTTGGACGCCAGGATGGTGTCCTCCTTGACCTTGTCTTCGACTTCAGCCAGTACGGCTTGCTTGACCTTGGGGTTCTCGACGACAGCTTCAACCACCAGGTCGACGTGACCGAAATCACCGTAGGACAGGGTCGGACGAATGCCGTTGAGCACTTCAGCCATTTTCGCGGCGGTCATGCGGCCTTTATCAACGCGGCCAACCAGCAGTTTGGCGGCTTCGGCCAGACCCTGCTCGATACCGTGCTCGTTGATGTCCTTCATCAGGATCGGCGTGCCTTTGGACGCCGACTGATAGGCGATACCGCCACCCATGATGCCGGCGCCCAGTACAGCGGCCTGCTTCACGTCCTTGGCGATTTCATCGTAGGCCTTGGCCTTTTTCTTCAGTTCCTGATCGTTCAGGAACAGGCCGATCAGGCTCTGTGCTGCCGAGGTCTTGGCCAGCTTGACGAAACCGGCGGCTTCGATTTCCAGGGCCTTGTCACGACCGAAGTTCGCGGCTTTCTGGATGGTCTTGATCGCTTCGACCGGGGCCGGGTAGTTCGGGCCAGCCTGGCCGGCCACGAAACCCTTGGCGGTTTCGAAAGCCATCATTTGTTCGATCGCGTTCAGCTTGAGCTTTTCAAGCTTCGGCTGGCGCTTGGCCTTGAAGTCGAACTCGCCGGAAATGGCGCGCTTGATCAGTTCCAGTGCGGCATCCTGCAGCTTCTCAGGAGCAACCACGGCATCGACGGCGCCCACTTTCAGCGCGTCTTCAGGACGATTTTCCTTGCCGGCGGCAATCCACTCGATGGCGTTGTCGGTACCGATCAGGCGCGGCAGGCGCACGGTGCCGCCGAAGCCCGGGTAGATGCCCAGCTTGACTTCCGGCAGACCGATCTTGGCCTTGGTCGACATGACGCGGTAGTCCGCCGCCAGGCACATTTCCAGACCGCCGCCCAACGCGATGCCATTGATCGCGGCGACAGTCGGGACGTTGAGGTCTTCGAAATCGCTGAAAATCTTGTTGGCTTCGAGGTTGCCAGCCACAAGCTCTGCATCCGGCAGCTTGAAGTTGTCGACGAATTCGGTGATGTCGGCACCGACGATGAACACGTCCTTGCCACTGCTGACGATCACACCCTTGATCGACGCATCTGCCTTGATGGCGTCTACGGCCTGACGCAGTTCGTTCAGGGTTAGACGGTTGAACTTGTTGACGGACTCACCCTTGAGGTCGAACTTCAGTTCGACGATGCCACTTTCAAGAGCCTTAACCGTGATGGCTTTACCTTCGTAAATCATCAACTGATCTCCACGATATGGAAGCTGAACAGTACACGTCGGACGCAGGCGGATGGCTGGCAGGGACGTCAATCGTCGATGCTACGCCTATCCACCCGTCACACCCGCCAACGCGATAGTCGGGATTCTGTAGGAGCGTTTTGTCGGACAAACGCTCAATTCATACGCCCGTTTGATTTGGGTACGTCACCTTCACGGAATTTCCGACAATTGTCAATCGCCCAAAATGCGGGTTGAAATGCGACTTTGCGGTCATATCCGTACTGCCAGCACCTGCAATACGCACAGGTATGCACAACCATTCATAGGATCAATCATTAGAAAATTCGCCCTAATTCACGGCAGCCTATGTTTAACGGGCTACGCTGGCGGGACTGGCGAAAAAAGTGAACGCTTTTGGCGAATGCCCAGCGTAAGATCAGCCCACACAAAATTACCGGCCTGCCTGGCCACCCCCGCCCGATGAAGTTGTCGGGCTTTTTATTGCCCGCAAAAAACCCTTGTAGGAGCGAGCTTGCTCGCGATGGACCTGAGAACGCCGCGGGGTGTCAGGTTTCAAACGTCATCGTTGACGTCCATCGCTGGCAAGCCAGCTCCTACAAGGGTGGGGGTTCAGGCGAGGGCTTTGAGGGTGGCGTCGATGTGCTGCAGGACCTCGGCCTCGCCCTTCTCGCCCCAATACAGGGTGATCATTTGCTTGTCGGCCTCGACCTTGTAGACGTTGGCCGGCAATTTTTCGAAATGATTGAGCAGCGCGGGATCTTCGCAGGGCTCCTGCCACTGGTTGACCCACAGCCCCGGTGATTTTTGCCAGTAGCTCCAGCACGCCGGCTGATTGCCCCGGCGTGGTCGATGGTACTGCGCACAGGGGTTTGGCGGCTCCTGGGCGAGCCAGTGCGGCCACTCCTGTGGCGCCAGCTGCATGGCCAGGCCAATGCGTCGCGCCTCCATGCGCAGGGCCATGCGACCGCTCTGATGGCGCGAGGGTCGCAGCCATGCCAGCGGACTGAGCACCACCAGCAGGATTGACACCACTATCCAGACCGTCATATCTGTACTCCCGATTCTTGATGAGCACATTGAGTCACTTTGGAACCAATGCGCTTGAAACCAGCCATACTTACCAATATTGCAATCCTCAGGAGGAGCACCTCATGCCCTACAACCACATCCTGGTCGCTGTAGATCTGACCGAAGAGTGCGACCCTGTCATCCACCGTGCTCGCGAGCTGTCGGTGAGCAATGGGGCGAAATTGTCCCTGGTGCATATCGTCGAGCCAATGGCCATGGCCTTTGGTGGCGATGTGCCAATGGACCTGTCACAACTGCAACAGCAGCAGTTCGACCAGGCCAAGGAGCGTCTCGATCGTTTGATCCTGAAATACCCTGAGCTCTCCAGGGAATACAGCCACCTGACCTACGGCCAGCCACGCCAGGAGATTCACCACTTGGCCAAGGAGCAAGGGTGCGACATGATCGTGGTCGGCAGTCACGGCCGCCATGGCCTGGCACTGCTGCTGGGCTCCACCGCCAACGACGTCCTGCACGGCGCGCCTTGCGATGTGCTGGCAGTGCGCCTGCAAAACAAAAGCTAAAGCAAACCCGTGTAGGAGCTGCCGCAGGCTGCGATCTTTTGACTTTGATGTTTAAAAACAAGATCAAAAGATCGCAGCCTTCGGCAGCTCCTACAAAAAGCCCGACACTCGCATTACCGAGGTCGGGCTTTTTTTGTTACAGGATCAATCAGGCATCCAGTTCGGCCCAGCGCTCGACCATGATGTCGAGTTCAGCCTGCAACTGCGCCAGCTGGGCGATCACCGCAGCGGTTTCCGCAGCCGGACGCAGGTAGAAGCCGGCATCGGCCATCTGCGCCTCGACGGCAGCGATCTGCTGTTCCATGGCTTCGATCTGCCCCGGCAACGCTTCCAGCTCACGCTGCAGCTTGTAGCTGAGCTTCTTCTTCGCCACCGGCGCCTCGACGGCGGCCGCCACAGGCGCAGGCTCGGCCTTGACCACGGCGGAGTTCAGGTCGGCCTTGCCGGACTTGCTCTCGGTCACGCCCAGCAGGCGCGGTGAACCACCCTGGCGCAGCCAGTCCTGGTAACCACCGACGTATTCGCGAACCAGACCTTCACCTTCGAACACCAGGGTGCTGGTCACCACGTTGTCGAGGAATGCCCGGTCGTGGCTGACCATCAGCACGGTGCCGTTGAAGGTCAGCAAGACCTCTTCGAGCAGCTCGAGGGTTTCCACGTCGAGGTCGTTGGTCGGTTCATCGAGTACCAGCAGGTTCGCCGGCTTGCTGAACAGCTTGGCCAGCAACAGACGGGCACGCTCGCCACCGGACAGCGCCTTGACCGGCGTGCGGGCACGCTGCGGGCTGAACAGGAAGTCGCCGAGGTAGCTCAGCACATGGCGGCTCTGGCCGTCGATATCGATGAAGTCGCGACCTTCGGCGACGTTGTCGATCACGGTCTTTTCCAGGTCCAACTGGTGGCGCAACTGGTCGAAGTAGGCGACGTCGATCCGGGTGCCCTCTTCCACCTTGCCGCTGGTGGGCTGCAGGCCACTGAGCATCAGCTTGAGCAGGGTGGTCTTGCCGGTACCGTTGGCGCCGAGCAGACCGATGCGGTCGCCGCGCTGCAGCACCATCGAGAAATCCTTGATCAGGAACGGGCCGCCCGGGTGAGCAAAGCTCACGTTCTCGAGCACCATCACCTGCTTGCCGGACTTGTCGGCGGTTTCCAGCTGGATGTTGGCCTTGCCGGTGCGCTCACGACGCTCGCTGCGCTCGACGCGCAGGGCCTTGAGGGCGCGGACGCGACCTTCGTTACGGGTACGACGGGCCTTGATGCCCTGGCGAATCCACACTTCTTCCTGGGCCAGGCGCTTGTCGAACAGCGCGTTGGCGGTGGCTTCGGCGGCCAGCTCGGCTTCTTTATGCACCAGGAAACTGGCGTAATCGCCGTTCCAGTCGATCAGGCCACCGCGGTCCAGTTCGAGGATGCGGGTCGCCAGGTTCTGCAGGAAAGAACGGTCGTGCGTGATGAAAAGCACGGCGCCCTGGAAATCCTTCAGCGCTTCTTCCAGCCAGGCGATGGCACCGATGTCCAGGTGGTTGGTCGGTTCGTCCAGCAGCAAAAGGTCCGGCTCGGACACCAGGGCCTGGGCCAGCAGCACACGACGACGCCAGCCACCGGACAATTCGGCGAGGGTCTTGTCGGCCGGCAACTGCAGGCGACTCAGGGTGCTGTCGACCAGGGTCTGCAAACGCCAGCCGTCGCGGGCTTCGAGGTCGTGCTGGACGTGCATCAGCTTGTCCAGGTCGGCATCGGTGACGCAGTTCTGGCTCAGGTGGTGATACTCGGCGAGCAACGCGCCGACACCGTCCAGGCCTTCGGCAACCACGTCGAACACTGTCCGCTCGTCGGCTACCGGCAATTCTTGCGGCAATTCGCCAATCTTGAGCCCGGGTGCGCGCCAAACCGAGCCGTCATCGGGCTTCTGGTCGCCCTTGACGAGCTTCATCATGCTGGACTTGCCAGTGCCGTTGCGGCCGATGATGCACACCCGCTCTCCACGGGCGATCTGCCAGGACACCTTGTCCAACAACGGCATAGCGCCGAAAGCAAGGGACACATCGCTGAATTTGAGCAGGGTCATGAGCTTCTCCAAAAACCGGGCGCGCATTCTACCTGAAACGGGACCCTAGCAGGCCGGCATTTTCACCTTGGTAGCACTCTGCACAACAAATGTTGCGAACTGATGCAGACAGCCCGGCAAAGCTTTCGCCCATTGCTGGCAAAAGGCTAAGCTACGAATAATTCAGTGCGGGCGTCGCCAGCACTTGTCATGTTTTTTCTGTCCGGACGTCTCATGCGCAGTCGCCTTTTCAATCTTTTGTCCTGTTTTCTACTTTCTGCCGCTGCCGTTCAATCCGTCCAGGCGGTGGACCTGTCCACCCAACGCCAGTACTACGATGAAGCCAAGCGCGCCCTGGCCAAGGGCGACACCGGCCCGTATTTCCGTTACAGCCAGGCCCTGGCCGACTACCCGCTGGAACCCTACCTGGCCTACGACGAGCTGACCGCGCGCCTGAAGACCGCGAGCAATGCCGAGATCGAGAAGTTCCTCGCCGAGCACGGTGACCTGCCCCAGGCCAACTGGATGAAGCTGCGCTGGTTGCGCTGGCTGGCCGAACGCGGCGATTGGGCGACGTTCGTCAAATATTACGACCCCAAGATGAATTTCACCGAACTGGACTGCCTGAACGCGCAGTACCAGATCAGCCACAACCAGAAGACCGAAGGCTACGCCAACGCCAACAAACTCTGGCTGACCGGCAAGACGCAACCGGCGGCGTGTGACGCGCTGTTCGGCATGTGGGCCGCCGAAGGCCAGCTCACCGAGCAGAAGCGCTGGGAACGCACCAAGCTTGCCGCCCAGGCGCGCAACTACCCACTGGCCAACAGCCTGGTCAATGGCTTGACCACCCTCGCCCCCCGTGGTCGCCTGCTGATCGATGTGGCACAGAAACCGGAGCTGCTCAATTCGCCGTCGCGCTTCACCCCGGCCGACGAACCGATGTCCGACGTGGTCAGCCTCGGCCTGCGCCGTCTGGCCCGCCAGGACCCGGACCGGGCCATGAGCCTGCTCGACGGTTATGCCAGCAGCATGCACTTCTCCCGCGACGAAAAAGTGGCGATCGCCCGGGAAATCGGCCTGACCCTCGCGAAACGCTTCGACAGCCGTGCGCTGGACATGATGACCAGGTACGACCCGGAGCTGCGCGACAACACGGTGTCTGAATGGCGCATGCGCTTGCTGCTGCGCCTGGCGCGCTGGGACGATGCCTACCAGCTGACGCGCCGCCTGCCCCAGGACCTGGCCACCGCCAACCGCTGGCGCTACTGGCAGGCCCGCAGCCTGGAACTGGCGCAACCGCAGAACCCCGAAGCGCAAACCCTCTACAAGAGCCTGGCCCGCGAGCGCGATTTCTATGGCTTCCTCGCCGCCGACCGTTCACAGTCGCCCTATTCGCTGAACAACAAACCGCTGGTGTTCAGCCAGGCGCTGATGAACAAGGTGCGCAACACCCCCGGCATTCGTCGCGCCCTGGAGTTCCATGCCCGCGGGCAGATCGTCGACGGTCGTCGCGAGTGGTATCACGTCAGCCGCCACTTCAGTCGCGACGAAATGGTCGCCCAGGCCAAACTGGCCTACGACCTGAAATGGTATTTCCCGGCGATTCGCACCATCAGCCAGGCGCAGTATTGGGACGACCTGGACATTCGTTTCCCGATGGCCCACCGCGAAACCCTGGTCCGCGAAGCGAAGATCCGCGGCCTGCACCCCAGCTGGGTATTTGCCATCACCCGCCAGGAAAGCGCCTTCATGGACGACGCCCGCTCCAGTGTCGGTGCCAGCGGCCTGATGCAATTGATGCCGGGAACGGCCAAGGAAACCGCACGCAAGTTCAGCATTCCGCTGGCCTCGCCGCAGCAAGTATTCAACCCGGACAAGAACATCCAGCTCGGCGCGGCCTACCTGAGCCAGGTCCACAGCCAGTTCAACGGCAACCGCGTCCTCGCCTCCGCCGCCTACAACGCCGGCCCGGGCCGCGTGCGCCAGTGGCTGCGCGGTGCGGACCATCTGAGCTTCGACGTCTGGGTGGAAAGCATCCCATTCGACGAAACCCGCCAGTACGTGCAGAACGTGCTGTCGTATTCTGTGATCTACGGCCAGAAACTCAACTCACCGCAACCGCTGGTGGATTGGCATGAGCGGTATTTCGACGATCAGTGAGATCCGTTGATACAAGATCAAAAGATCGCAGCCTGCGGCAGCTCCTACAGGGTGTACACCCGCCCCACTGTAGGAGCTGCCGCAGGCTGCGATCTTTTGAATGTGATCCTCAAATCCAGATGGCATCCCACAAGGGATAATCGCCAACCCTGGAAACCAATCCCGCCCGCAACGGATTCATGACGATATACCGCGCCGCCCCCTTGATATCCTCATCATGCCGTAACGCTCGATCGTAATACCCCCGCTGCCACAATCGCTGCTGCTCACCGCGCACCATATTGATCGAACGACTGCTTCTGGACTTGATGCGACACATCAACTCCGCCAGCGTCCCGTGTTTCAATTCAATCAGCCAATGCAGATGATCCGGCATCACGACCCAGGCCATGGAAGTAATCGCCGAGCTTTCATCAGCGCAGCGCAGTTGATCCACCAACAAACGACCCAAGCGCCAGTCAGCGAACACCGGCTGGCGCTGATGAGTGACTGCCGTCAGCAGATAGAGGCGACCCTGTTCAGAAAATCTGGACTTGCGCAGGCGACACCCTTTTGCGGCGATGGGCATTCCGTCGCCCTCCCTGAATATGCTGATTCCGCAAGGTTAGCCCACTGATGTGAGGCCGCTGATCTGCGCGATTTCTGCATATTTCAGAGCGCCGTTACTAGGTCGGTTACTAGGTCGGTCGCCAGCTCACTGAATGCCGCCTTGCAGAATTCAGCAGCGGCGATTCACGCAGCCTCATGCCCATCACTGAACTGCAACGCCGCTAACCGCGCATACAACGCATTGTTCGCAATCAGCGACTGGTGCGTCCCCACCGCCACCAGCTTCCCTTGATCCATCACCGCAATACGATCGGCGTTTTTGACCGTGGCCAGGCGGTGGGCGATGACCAGGGTGGTGCGGTTTTTCATCAGGCTCGGTAATGCCTGCTGGATCAGGTGTTCGCTTTGGGCGTCGAGGGCGCTGGTGGCTTCGTCCAGGAGCAGGATGGGTGCATCTACCAGCAGCGCGCGGGCGATGGCCAGGCGCTGGCGCTGGCCGCCGGACAAGCCCAGGCCGCCGTCGCCCAGGTGGGTCTGGTAGCCGTTGGGCATGGCTTCGATGAAGTCGTGTGCGTAGGCGATTTTTGCCGCTTCTCGAACCTCCTCCGAAGTCGCGGTCGGGTTGCCGTAGCGCAGGTTATCTTCGATGCTGCCGTAAAACAGCGCCGGGGTTTGCGAGACCAGGGCGAAGCAGCGCCGCAGGTCCAGGGGATCGAGTTGGGTCAGGGGCACACCATCGAGCAGGATGCGGCCTTCGGCGGGGTCGTAAAAGCGCAATAGCAGGTCATACACCGTCGATTTACCGGCCCCGGACGGCCCGACCAACGCCAGGGTCTCCCCGGCCTGGATGCTCAGGCTCAGGCCATCGACGGCGTAGCTTTCGGGGCGTGAGGGGTAGCAAAAGCGCACATCCTGCAACACCAGGTCGCCCCGCACCCGCTCGGGCAAGGTCACCAGGCCCGTGGTCGGTGGCTGGATGATGTTCTGCGCCCGCAGCAACTCGGCGATCCGCTCTGCCGCGCCCGCCGCGCGCTGCAACTCGCCGATCACCTCACTCAAGGTGCCGAACGCACTGCCGACGATCAGGCTGTAGAAAACGAACGCCGCCAGCTCACCCGCGGAAATCCGCCCGGCAATCACGTCCATGCCGCCGACCCAAAGCATCACGCCGACGGCGCCCAATACCAGCACGATCACCAGGGTAATCAGCCAGGCCCTCTGGAAGATGCGCTTGCGCGCCGTGTCGAACGCCTCCTCCACGGTAACGGCGAAACGCTGCTCGTCCTGGGCCTGGTGGTTGTAGGCCTGCACGGTCTTGATCTGGCCCAGGGTCTCGGACACATAGCTGCCGATATCGGCAATCCGGTCCTGGCTCAGGCGCGACAGGCTGCGCACCCGCCGGCCGAAAATCAGGATCGGCGCAATCACCAACGGCAAGGCAATCACCACGATGCTGGTGAGCTTGGGATTGGTGACAAACAGCAGGACGATCCCGCCGATCACCATCAGCAAATTGCGCAGGAACAGCGACAGGGAAGAGCCGATCACCGATTGCAGCAGCGTGGTATCGGCGGTCAGCCGCGACTGGATCTCGGAGCTGCGGTTGTCCTCGTAGAACCCCGGGTGCAGGTAGACCAGATGATTGAACACCCGGCGACGGATGTCGGCGACGCAGCGCTCGCCGATCCACGACACCAGGTAAAACCTGGCGAAGGTGCCGACCGCCAGGCCGATCACCAGCAGCATGAACAAGCCGATGGACTGGTTGAGCAGATGCGGCGACTGGGTCATGAACCCTTGATCCACCAACAGGCGAATGCCCTGCCCCATGGACAAGGTAATGCCCGCCGTGACGACCAGCGCGAACAGGGCACCCAGCGCGTGCCAGCGATAAGGCGCGATGAAACGACTGGCCAGGCGAATCGCACGACGGTGACGAACAGTGAGCATTTGCATCATCCACAACGCAGTAATTGACAGGATCAGCGTACACCGACCCGAGGGTGGAACCTGTTGAATCAGAATGAGTCAGGTTAATTATGACCGTGAAGTCTAGTGCCTAGACGCTATTGGTCTAAAGTTGCGGTAGCCATGTCGGGATATTTCTGGTCGACTGGCGATGCCGTTCAGGAGCGATCGCAGGGAGTTGTCACAGCCTGGTCACCTGATGGTTTTAATCTAGGCACACAACCTGATGAGGAGACAGGCCATGTCCTTGCAACAACGCAGCGATGACAAGATTGAAGTGATCCGCACGCAGCCAGACCAGTCTCTGGGGTGCTCGATAATCGATGAACAGGGCCGCGAAGTACCGATCACTGAAAACATGATCCAGCACGCGTGCAGCGAACTGGAGAAGCGATTGGTCAAGCCTGCCGAACAAGAGTGATGTAGCCACCGTCTTCATTGACCCGGCCCATTTGGGCCGGGTTTTTTATTACCCGATTTTCAGATAGCCGTCGCGCCAAGGGCCGCCACGATCTGCTGCAACGCCGGTGCATCCCCATCGATGCGCACCTGCAACCCGTCGATCTCGCGCCGCGAGGGGTAGTTTTTGCGCAGCCCATCGAACGCCGTACGCTGCTCACTCACACTGCCCACAAGGCTGCGGCGAAAATCCGCGTCGTCACGGCGCGGGTCGTACACCCCGCGGCACAACATCGCCAGGGCCCAGGCCGGGTCGGTGTCCGCACTCAACGTCACCTGCGACAGCCACGGGGCTGGCAGCAAGTCGGTCAGGCTGACCTGGGGCGCTTGCCCGAGGAACTCGCAGTACGCCTGATAGATCTGCGCCGTGCCGCGTTGCTTGCCATCGAGGCTGTAGCCGGCAATGTGCGGCGTGGCCAGCACGCAGAGTTCGGCCAAGGCCACGTCGACTTCGGGCTCGGCCTCCCAGACATCGAGTACCGCCTGCAGGTCTTCGCGCTGCAGCAGCACCTGGCGCAAGGCGCGATTGTCCACCACCGGGCCACGGCTGGCGTTGATCAGCCAGGTGCCGGGCTTGAGCTGGTTCAAGCGTTTTTCATCGAGCAGATGCCAGGTCGGCTGGGTGCCCTGCCGGGTCAATGGTGTGTGCAGACTGATCACATCGCACTGCTCGATGATCTGCTCAAGGCTGACGTAATCGCCCCCTTCAGCGGCCTGGCGTGGCGGATCGCAGACCAGCACCTTCCAGCCCAGGCCCTGCAGGACCTTGACCAATCGTCCACCCACCTCACCAGCCCCCACAACACCGTAAGTGCGTTGAGTCAGGTCGGCGCCTTCGATTTCAGCCAGTGTCAGCAGGCTGCCAAGCACGTAGTCGACCACGCCCCGGGCGTTGCAGCCCGGCGCGCTGGACCAGGTGATGCCGGCCTGCTGAAAGTAATCCAGGTCCAGATGATCGGTGCCGATGGTGCAGGTGCCGACGAAGCGCACCTTGCTGCCTTCCAGCAACGCACGGTCGACGCGGGTGACCGAGCGCACCAGCAACACATCGGCCTGCTCGACCGTGGCGCGGTCGATGGAGCGCCCCGGCACCCGGCGGATTTCACCGAAATGTTCGAAGAAGGCGTCTAGCAGGGGGATATTTTCGTCGGCAACAATCAGCATGTCAGGCTCCTTTGGCGGATCGGCAGTGTAGGCGTAGTTGACGTGTTGCGCCTAGCATCGATGCCCCTGTAGGAGCGAGCTTGCTCGCGAAAAACCTGAGAACGCCGCGTTTATTCAGGCAGCCCTCGTCATCGTTGACCTCCATCGCGAGCAAGCTCGCTCCCACAGGATTACAAATCCCCAACACAGTCTTTTCCTGACCGCTGCGTCAATCTGTAGAATGCGCACCCGCGCAGCCAACATATTTGGACGTTTTGCCCTTGAACTCCGTGACCGACCACACCACCAGCCCTTCCCTCTCCCGCCCCGCCCGGGTCCGCCTGGAGCTGAAAAACCTGCTCGGCCTGGCCTTGCCGATCATGATCGCGCAACTGGCCACCACGGCGATGGGCTTCGTCGATGCGGTGATGGCCGGCCGGGTCGGACCGCGCGACCTGGCGGCGGTGGCGCTGGGCAACTCGATCTGGGTGCCGGTGTTCCTGCTGATGACCGGCACGTTGCTGGCCACCACGCCGAAAGTCGCCCAGCGCTTCGGTGCCGGCACCCACAGCGAGATCGGTCCGATCGTGCGCCAGGCGCTGTGGCTGGCCCTGGTGGTGGGCCTGATCGCCACTGGCCTGCTGCTGGGCGCCGAACCGGTCTTGCGCGTGATGAAGGTCGATCCCGAACTGATCGGCCCCTGCATGCAGTACCTGCACGGCATCGCCAGTGGCCTGCCGGCGGTCGCTATCTACCATGTGCTGCGCTGCTTCAGTGACGGCCTGGGGCGCACCCGTCCGGCGATGGTCCTGGGCCTGTGCGGCCTGGCGCTGAACATTCCGCTGAACTACGTGTTCATCTATGGCCACTTCGGCGTGCCGGCCATGGGCGGCGTCGGTTGCGGCTGGGCCACGGCGATCGTGATGTGGGTGATGGCCCTGGGCATGGCCGGCTGGGAGCGCTGGGCGCCAGCGTATCAGTCGAGCCAGCTGTTCAGCCGTTTCGACTGGCCGCAATGGTCGGTGATCAAGCGCCTGCTGGGCATCGGCCTGCCGATCGGCATCGCCGTGTTCGCTGAGTCGAGCATCTTCGCAGTGATCGCCCTGCTGATCGGCAGCCTCGGCGCCACCGTGGTCGCCGGACACCAGATTGCCCTCAACTTCAGCTCACTGGTGTTCATGATCCCCTACTCCCTGGGCATGGCTGTGACCGTGCGCGTCGGCCAGGCGCTGGGGCGCGAGCAACCCCGTGAAGCGCGCTTCGCCGCGGGCGTCGGCATGGGCACGGCGCTGGCGTATGCCTGTCTCTCGGCGAGTTTGATGCTGTTGCTGCGTGAGCACATCGCAACCATCTACACGGCGGACCCGACGGTGATCCGGGTGGCGGCGATGTTGATCGTGTATTCAGCGCTGTTCCAGTTTTCCGATGCGATCCAGGTCACGGCGGCCGGTGCGTTGCGCGGCTATCAGGACACCCGGGTGACGATGATCCTGACGCTGTTCGCCTACTGGGGCATCGGCCTGCCAGTGGGCTACGCCCTCGGCCTGACCGACTGGTTCGGCACGCCAAGCGGCCCGAGCGGGCTGTGGCAGGGTTTGATCGTCGGCCTGAGCTGCGCGGCGCTGATGCTGTCGATCCGCCTGACGCGCAGTGCGCGCAAGCGTATTCGTATCAGCCTGAAATGACCTTGTAGGAGCGAGCTTGCTCGCGAAGGCGGTGTGTCCGTCAACATTGATGGTGGCTGATAGGCCGTCTTCGCTGGCAAGCCAGCTTCTACAAGGTTTTGTGGCTCAATCGGATTTGACCTTGTAGGAGCGA
>NZ_JAXDEO010000026.1:0-92568 GCF_035064975.1 Pseudomonas sp. YuFO20 | reverse complement strand
GGCAGCTCCTACATGGAACTGCGTTCCCCCTGTAGGAGCTGCCGCAGGCTGCGATCTTTTGATCTTCGTTCAGGCTCAGGCCGTTTGAACATTGACCACGGGCTCAACCCTCGAAGCAGGCTTATACAGAATCCAGTAATAAGACCCCAGGCAAATCAGCCAGCAAAACACCGCCGTCCACACGTTGTGCGAGAAAAAGTGTGCCCCCTGCAGCATCCGGCCGATGGAAAACACCGAACCCAGGGCAAAGGCGAAAACCAGTGCCGCACGTGCCATGCGTGGACGGCGATCACGCAACACGAAAAACAGCGCAAACAGGGTGAAACCGGTCGCGGCGTGACCGCCAGGCCAGCAACGACCCGGTTTCTCCGTGGCCGGACGCGGGCTCAACAATTCGCTGTAGGTCTCGTGGCCGCCGAATTGCTCGAGGCTCCACGGGCATTGCACCGCCGTTACCGCTTTCATCGGGGTGACGAAGGACGTCGCCAGCCCCAGGGACAGCACCAGGCAGCCCAATTCCCGCTTGAACGGTTTGAGCCGGGTCATGAAGAATGAACCGGCAAAGCCGAAGATTGCCAGCACCGAAAAGGCGATGACCAGTTGCTTGGCCCGGTCGTGCAGGACGGTTTCCAGGAAATAACTGTGCCGCCCGATGAAATCCCCGGCGACCGGGTCGTAGAACAGCCTGGCCAGGTCCATGTCCAGGGTCGTCAGTTCGAGTAATACCAGAATGATGGCTGCAATGGCGGGAACACCCAGGCACACCCAGAAGTTGAGCGGTCGGGAAGCGGGGCGTGCAGAGATCGAAACCATGGCAAATCCTTGGTCAGTGGAATGTTCTTGAGTACGCAGCCGCGCGGAGTCTGCGCTCTATCCTGTCGTCAACCTGTGAACCGATAGTGAAAAAAACGTTGAGGCTCGAGCCGGTCATTTCGCCAGGCAAACGCCTGCACACAACCCTGGCCCTGAGGCTTACTTGGCCTTAAGCTGCGCGGGCCAAGACGGCCGTCACTGTGTATGGAGAAGATGCCCATGCGAATTTTATTGGTTGAAGACAACCGCGATATCCTGGCTAATCTGGCCGACTACCTGGGACTCAAGGGCTATACCGTGGATTGCGCACAGGACGGCTTGTCGGGCCTGCATCTGGCAGCCACCGAGCATTACGACTTGATCGTGCTCGACATCATGTTGCCCGGCATCGACGGTTACACGCTGTGCAAACGCCTGCGCGAAGATGCCCGCCGCGACACTCCAGTGATCATGCTCACCGCTCGCGATCAACTGGACGACCGGCTACAAGGCTTCAAGTCCGGTGCCGACGATTACCTGATCAAACCTTTCGCCTTGTCCGAACTGGCGGCGCGGGTCGAAGCGGTCATGCGTCGCACCCAGGGGGGCGGTCGCCGGACCTTGCAGGTCGGCGACCTGAGTTATGACCTCGACACCCTGGAGGTCACCCGTGAAGGCCGCTTGCTCAAGCTCAATCCGGTGGGCCTGAAGTTGCTGGCGGTACTGATGCAGAAAAGCCCGCATGTACTGCGCCGGGAAATTCTCGAAGAGGCCCTGTGGGGCGATGACTGCCCGGACAGCGACAGCCTGCGCAGCCACGTCCATCAATTGCGCCAGGTGATCGACAAGCCGTTCGCCAAACCGCTGCTGCAAACCGTGCACGGTGTGGGTTACCGCCTGGCCGAGGGGCGTGATGGAGTTTAAACAGAGCCTTTCGCAACGGATCATCATTGCCTTTGCGCTCATGAGCGCACTGGTGGCGGGCGCCTTTGCCATGGGTATCGTCTTCACCGTGCACCTGGTGGAAGAAAAACTGATCTCGGCGGGCCTGGGCGGCGATTTGCAGCGCCTGTTGCTGATGGACAACGTCTCGGACTGGAGCCACCGCCCGGAACCGGACCAACTGTTCTATTTCAGCGGCGGGCCGGGCGATTTCGAGTTGCCCAAGGATTTGCGCCACCTGGACTCGGGTTTTCACGAAGTCTTCCGCGAGCAGCTGTCGTACCACGCGATGGTCGAGATCGTCGATGGCCGGCGCTATGTCCTGTTGCAAGACCAGAGTGACTTCGAAGAACGCGAGCGGGTGCTGTTTGCCGTGGTATTGGTGGGGTTCGTGCTGAGTCTGGCGCTGGCGGTGTTCCTCGGCTGGGTACTGGCACGCAAGGTGATGGCGCCGGTGGTCAGGCTGGCGCGCCAGGTACGTCATCGCGATCAGTTGCTGGGCCTGGCGCCGCCGCTGGCGCCTGATTATGCGGCCGATGAAGTGGGTGAACTGGCCGTGGCCTTCGACGCGACCCTCGGCCGTTTGCGCCAGGCGCTGACCCGCGAGCGCATGTTCACCAGCGACGTCAGCCATGAACTGCGCACACCCTTGATGGTGCTGGCCAGTTCCTGCGAGTTGCTGTTGGAAAACCCCGGCATCGATCAGCGCGGCCGTGCCCAGGTCGAGCGAATTGCCCGCGCCAGTGAAGAAATGCGCGAGCTGGTACAAACCTTCCTGATGCTGGCTCGCACTCAGCGCGAAGATGCCGGCATGTCTGCGCAGCAGACGTTGGGCGAAGTGGCCGACGGGTTGATCAGCCTGTGGCGCGAGCCGATCGAGACCAAAGGTCTCAAGCTGATCGTCGACTGGGGAAGCCCACACACGACGCGTTACAACGCGACGCTCCTGCAGGCGGTGATGGGCAACCTGTTGCGTAACGCGCTGCATTACACCGACCGTGGGTTTATCCGCCTGAGCCTGATGCCCACGGGGTTCATGGTCGAGGACAGTGGCGTGGGCATTCCCGAGGAAAAACGCGAAGCGATGTTCGAACCTTTCGTGCGGGGTAACGAGAAACGCGGAGAGGGCTTGGGTCTTGGGCTATCGTTAGTACAAAGGATCTGTGAAAACCAGGGCTGGAGCGTCAGCCTCACGACCATGGAACCCAATGGCTGTCGTTTTCAGGTCCAGTTCAATACATCGAATGTGAATTGATCGGTATCGCTGAATTGTAAAACCTTGAAATGATTCTGGGTTGTACATGACAAATTTTTCACAATTGCATGACCTGAAACTGACACATCGCTACCTAAGGTGGTCGGTATCAGAAGCTCAGGAGAGATTGAAGATGGTGGATGGCCCGATCAAACTGGATTTTTCCAACAAGTACGACGATCAACACGCTCAACGTTACCTGCAAAAGCATAAGGATGGCGTGGGTCGCCGCTTGTCCCACTGGCGCGACGTGCAAATGGCGCGCAAGGCGCTGGCGTTGGTTGGCGAGCCGGGCCTGGTCCTCGATCTGCCCTGCGGTGCCGGGCGTTTCTGGCCGATGCTGGCGGAAAAACCCAACCGCGTGATCATCGGTGCCGACAACTCCGATTCCATGATCAAGATCGCTACACAGTCGCAGCCGGCTGAAGTGGTGAAACGGGTACAACCCTTGCAGACGTCTGCATTCGACATCGCCTTGCCGGATAACGCCGTCGACAGTATTTTCTGCATGCGTTTGCTCCACCACATCGGTGAAGCCGAGCATCGACTGGCGATCTTGCGCGAGTTCGAGCGCGTCAGCCGTGACAGCGTCATCCTCTCGCTGTGGGTCGACGGCAATTTCAAAGCCTGGAAACGCAAGCGTGCGGAGAGAACCCGTGGGCAGGAAGGTTACCAAAATCGATTTGTGTTACCGGCAGCTGTCGTAGAAAAAGAATTTGAGCAGGCAGGTTTCCGTATTCAGGAACGTATCGACTTTTTGCCGCTCTATGCCATGTGGCGAGTTTACGTATTGCGCAAGAGGTAACAGATGGCAGAGCAGTGTGCAGCAGGATCGGGCCTGGCCTCCCAGGACCGATTCGATTTCTTCTGGAATCAGCGCGGAGAATGGGTGGAAGAGCCCAACGTCCGGCGCGGAGGTGAGAGTGGCGTGCAGCGCCTGATGGGCAGTGATGGGCAGTTGCTCTACGTAAAACGCCAGACCGGCCATATCCATCGGGGGCTCTTGCACCCTTTCGGACGGCCGACGGTGTTGCGTGAGCGTGATGCACTCACCGGCCTTCGCCTACTCAATGTTCGAGTTCCGGAAATCGTTTTCTGTGAAGCACAACGCGATCCCGTGCACAAATGGCGCGCATTGCTGGTGACCAAGTCCCTGGACGGCTTCGAGGAAATCGAGAAGTGGTACGAAGGTGGTGGACGCGAGCGCCATGGCGAGGCTGTGCACGATCGCGTGCTCAAGGACCTGGCCGATAATCTGGCGCGCATGCACAAGGGGCGTTGGCAACACAGCTGCATCTATATCAAGCACGTATTTGTTCGCGTCACCGGTGAGGGCGAGGCGGCCAAAGTCGAGGTTGCCTTGATCGATCTGGAGAAGTGCCGGCAGCGCTTGAGCGCCCGCCAGGCGGCTGCCCATGACATGAAGCAGCTGCGCCGCCACTCGTCATTCAGCACGACGGACTGGAAGAAACTCGTCTATTTTTATGAGACGGCGTTTGGCAGCGCTATCAAAGGTTTATAGAAATGAAACTTGAAGTTGCGCGAGGTTTGTTTCTGGTAGGAGCCTTGGCAGTTGCTTCACTCGCGGTGGCGGCATGGGAGCAGCCCCGCACGCAAGTCCTCAGTTCAGTACACAGTGATGCGCACTGTCCGTTGCCACGAGTTGCCAAGGCATCCGTGGCCACTCAACCCGATCATGATCTGTTGCTGTTCATGTTCGGACTTTCTCAAGGACTGAGGCCGCAAAGTTGAACAGATTGAAGCCCAAATAAAAGGCCTCGCTAAATGCGAGGCCTTTTGTTTAACGGCAACATCAAAAGATCGCAGCCTGCGGCAGCTCCTACAGGGTGAACGCTATCCCTTGTAGGAGCTGCCGCAGGCTGCGATCTTTCAAGGTTTTTCGGGTCTGGCCAGCAGGGTATACACGCACGGCAACACAAACAGGGTAAACAACGTACCGATCGACATCCCCGTGGCGATGACCGTACCGATGTCGAACCGGCTCACCGCGCCCGCCCCCGTGGCGATGATCAAGGGCACCATGCCAAACACCATCGCCGCCGTGGTCATCAATACCGGACGCAGACGAATGGACGCGGCTTCCTCCACCGCTTCGCGGGGCGTCAGGCCCTTGTCCTTGCGCAACTGGTTGGCGAACTCGACGATCAGGATCCCGTGCTTGCTGATCAGGCCGATCAACGTCACCAACCCGACCTGGGTATAGATGTTCATGCTCGACCAGCCGAGGAACAGCGGCAGCAATGCGCCGCAGATCGACAGCGGTACGGTCACCAGGATCACCAGCGGGTCGCGGAAGCTTTCGAACTGAGCTGCGAGCACCAGGAAAATGATCGCCAATGCGAGAGCGAAGGTGACCCATAGCGCACTGCCTTCCTGGACGTATTGCCGCGATGCGCCGGCATAGTCGAAGGCAAAGCCTGCCGGCGCTTCTTCCCGGGCGATCTGGCGCACGGCGTCGATGGCTTCACCCATGCTCACCAGCGGTACCCCGGACAGGATCGCCGAGTTGAGTTGCTGGAACTGGTTCAGTTGCCGCGGCCGCGCCCGGTCGGTCACGCTGATCAGGGTCGAGAGGGCGAGCAGTTCGCCCTGGGTGTTCTTCACGTAGTAATTGTTCAGCCAGTCAGGGTTATCGCGGAAGGGCCGTTCGACCTGGGCAATGACTTTGTAGCTGCGCCCATCAACGGTGAATCGGTTGATTTCCGCCTCACCCAGCAAGGTCGCGAGTGTCCCGCCCAGGTCCTGCATCGACACACCCATCTGGGCCGCTTTGGCACGATCGATGTCCACCACCACTTCCGGCTTGTCGAAGGCCAGGTCGACGTCGACGAAAGCGAATTTGCCGGACTCCATCGCGCGTTTTTTCACTCGGTCGACCACTTGCAGCAGCAACTCGTAATCGTTGGCGGTGTTGATGACGAACTGGAACGGCAGACCCTCGCCGGTGCCCGGCAGGGAGGGCAGGTTGAAGCCGAAAACCTGCAACCCGGAAATGCTTTCCAGCTTGGCCTGGACCTCGGGCAGGATCTCCATCTGCGTGCGGCTGCGGTCGTTCCAGGGCTTGAGCAGGAAACCGCCGATGCCCGATTGCACACCGTTGAAGCCGTTGATCTGGAACGATGAGTAATACTCGGGAAACGCCTTGAAGATCTCGATGAACTCGTCGGTGTAGGTGTTCAGGTAGTCGAGGTTGGTCGGTTGGGGAGCGTTGGCCAGCATGAAAATGATGCCCTGGTCCTCATCCGGTGCCAGTTCCGACTTGGTGAACTTGAGCAGCACCGGAATCAGGCACAGCACGATCACCGCGAACACCAGCACCACTGGCCGGGTGTTGAGGGTGCCGTGGAGCATTTTCTGGTAACGGCGCTTGAGGCGTTCGAAAATCATGTCCAGGCGGTGGGCCAGGCCCGTGGGGTTTTCATCGTGGCGCAGCAGCAGGGCGCACATCATCGGTGACAGGGTCAGGGCGACGATGCCGGAGATCACCACCGCACCGGCCAGGGTCAGGGCGAACTCCTTGAACAAGGCCCCCGTCAGGCCCGTGAGGAAGCCGATCGGCGCATACACCGCCGCCAGGGTGATGGTCATCGAGACTACCGGCATGGCGATCTCCCGGGCGCCCGCGATGGCGGCGTCCAGCGGTGTCTTGCCTTCCTCGATGTGACGGTGGATGTTTTCCACTACCACGATGGCGTCGTCCACCACCAGGCCGATGGCCAGCACCATCGCCAGCAGGGTCAGCAGGTTCAGGGAGTAACCCATCATCTGCATGAAGAACATCACGCCGATCATCGACAGCGGAATGGTGACCACCGGGATCACCACCGAGCGCAACGCACCGAGGAACAGGAACACCACCACGATCACGATCAGCACTGCTTCGAACAGGGTCTTCACCACCTCGTCGATCGACGCCTGGATGAACAGCGTGGCGTCGTAGGCAATTTCCCCCTTGAGGTTGGGTGGCAGCTGGGCCTCCAGTTCCGGCATCAGCTTGCGCACTTCCTTGATCACGTCCAGCGGGTTGGCCGCGGGCGTGGCCTTGATGCCGATGTACACCGAGGGCGTACCGCCGAAGGAGCTGATGGTGTCGTAGTTCTCCGCGCCCATCTCGACCCGCGCGACATCGCTTAGCAGCACACGACTGTCACCGTCGACCTTGAGCGGGATCGCGGCGAAGGCTTCGGCGGATTTGAGTTCGGTGTTGGCGTTGATGCTGGTGACCACGTACTCGCCTTTCACTTCGCCGGCGGCGGAAAGGAAGTTGTACTGGCGTACCGCGTTGGTCACGTCGCTGGCGCTCAGGCCAAAACCGGCCAGCTTCACCGGGTCCAGCCACAGGCGCATGGCGAATACCTGGTTGCCGAGGATCTCGGCTTCGGCCATGCCCGGCAGGGTCGCCAGTTTCGGCTGGATGACTCGCGACAGGTAGTCAGTAATCTGCGGGTTGCTCAGTTCCTTGCTGAAGAAACTGATGTACATCAGTGCCGAGGCATCGGCGGCTTCCTTGCTCAGCACCGGGTCTTCGGCATCCTGGGGCAGCTGGTTCTTGACCTCGTTGGCCTTGGCCAGCAGTTCGGTGAACAAGCGGTCGCTGTTGGCGCCGATGCGCGCATAAATCGAGATCACCGAGAAGTTCTGGCGACTGACCGAGGTCATGTAGTCGATACCCTCGGCGCTGGCCAGGCTCTGTTGCAGCGGTTGGGTGATATAGCCCTGGATGGTTTCGGCGTTGGCCCCGGGGTACGCGGTGGTGACCGTGATCAGGGCATTTTCCATTTGCGGGTATTGGCGCAGCGGCAACTTGCTCCAGGCCTGGAAGCCCAGCAGCACAATCAGCAGGCTGACCACGGTGGCGAGCACCGGGCGACGGATGAACGGGTCGGTAAAAGCCATTGGGGGTTCCTTGATCAGTCCGCGCGAGGCTGACTGTTCTTCTCGGCCAGGGTCTTGTCGTCGCTGATGGCGATGTGCGCACCGTTGTCCAGTTTGATCTGGCCGGCCGTGACCACTTTTTCGCCGTTCTTCACACCTTTGGTGATCACCACCTGGCCGTCGCGGCGTTCACCGGTTTCGATGAAGCGCCGTTCAGCGATCAGGACCGGCTGGCCCTTGTCGTCCTTTTCGAGGCTGCCGTCTTCGGCCTTTTTCTCTGCGACCACATAAAGGGAGTTGCCATAGAGCGTGTAGGTGATCGCGCTTTCCGGCACGACGATGCTCGGTTGCGGGTCGGGCAACATCACCTGCAGGCTGGCGAACATGCCGGGCAGCAGCTTGCCATCGGGGTTGGCCAGGGTCGCGCGGACCTGCATGTTGCGCGTGCTGTTTTCCAGTTTCGGGTTGATCGCACTGATGGTGCCGGGGAAGGTCAGGGAAGGGTAGGCCGCGACGATGATTTCCACCGGCTGGCCGATGGCGACCTTCGGCACCGACTGCTCGGGCACGAAAAAGTCGACGTAGAGACTGCTGAGGTCTTGCAGGGTGGCAATCATGGTGCCACTGGCCAGATAGTCGCCAACGTCCACCTGGCGAATGCCGATGGTCCCGCTGAAGGGGGCGACGATGCTTTTTTTGCCGAGCGCCGCCTTGAGTTGATTGACCGTGGCCTTGCTCTTTTTCTGTACCGCCGACAGGCGATCGAACTCGCCTTTGGAAATGGCCTGGCTGCCCACCAGCTGGCTGCCGCGACCGTAATCGAGTTGGGCCAACCCGAGGTCAGCCTGGGCGGTTTCGAGCAAGGCGCTTTCCACGGCGCTGTCCAGGCGCAGCAGCGGTTGACCGGCCTTGACCTTCTGCCCGGACTCGAACTGCAGATCGACGACCGTGCCGTCGGTCTCCAGGCTCAGGTCCACGCCTTGCAGCGCCTTGAGCGTGCCGACCGTGGGCAGGCGGGCCTGCCATGGCCGTTCGGTTGCCGTGGCCACGGCGACGCTGATCGGCGGTTTGGGCGCGGAGAAGCCTTGGATCATCGTGTAGATGGAGAAGGCTTTGTAACCGGCCAGGACCAGCACGACCAACAGAACAACACCCAACATGATCAGCATGCGGCGACGCAGCATATTTCCAGTTCCTTGGAGAAAATCAGGTGAGACAGTGGGGAACCTTACCCCGACTCCGCGGGTGATTCCAATGGATGTTTTTTGGGGCTTCCCCCCATCTGTAGGAGCCGGCTTGCCGGCGAAGGGGCCGTTGGATTTGCAGCGATCTTTGGGGCGCCTTCGCCGGCAAGCCGGCTCCTACAAGATCTCCATTAAGCCATCAAGTGAAGATGGTTGTCCCAGAGCCCCGCAGGTAGCTCCAGCGGTTTTGCCAGCAGGTTTTCCTGGCGGCAATCGTAGTAACGGCAACGGCCCTGGCCCGAGGTCACGACAAACCCGTCGGCCACCGCACCCACCCCGGCGCAATCAGGCAGTGGCGCGTCCAGGCGCACTTCGCCGCTGTCCAGGTCCCATATGAAAAAGCGATTGCCCCGGGGCGCGGTCAAGGCGACCAGGCGCAAGTCGCTGTGCACCGCGACGCTGGCGGTGTAGTGCCCCATGGCCTGCAATTGATGCTCGGGCACCGGGAACGCCAAGAACGGCTGGCCGGGACGCTTGATCGCCAGCAGCTCCGAGTGCTCGTGAGCCGCTCCCATGAATTGCTGGCCGGCAACGATGGTGCCGTCGCTGGCGATGCCCAGGTGACGCACGCTGTTCATCTGCTGGCCGAGGGTTTCCTTGCTCAGCAGGGTGCCGTCGCGCTGCATCAGCACCAGGCTGGGCTCCATGGCATTGAGGTTCATCTCGACCCGGCTTTCGGCTTCGGTGCGGATGCCGCCGTTGGCCACCACCAGGGTCTCGCCATCGGGCATCCACGACACTTGATGCGGGCCGATGCCGTGGGTGGGGATCTCGCCGCTGTGGACCAGGCGTTCGCCTTCGAACTTGTAGACACCAAGCAGGCCGCGACCCGGATCAGTGGTGTCGTTTTCTGTGGCGTACAGCCAGTCACCACTGTGGTGAATCACCGCATGTCCGTAGAAGTGCCGGTTCGGCTGCGACGTCACGGTTTGCAGCAGCGTGCCGTCTCGCAGGTCGATCAGGTAGCTCTCGGTGCCCGGACGCCGGGCAACGAACAGCGCGATCGGCAGCGCCGGGTGGTTGATGATGTCGTGGCAGCGCTGGCCGACCTGGGTGGCAAACACCCGGGTGCCGTCCAGGCGGTAACCGACGGCGTAGTGCTTGCCGTCGGTATCGTCCCGCGCCGAGAGCAACAGCGGGCTTTCATCCTTGTGCCTGGACAGCGTCCAGCCGCCCAGTGTCACCGCACCCAGCAGCAAACTCCCTAACTTCAGAGCCTGGCGTCGCAGCATGGAACTTGCCCTCATCAGTCACCGTCGTTGGCGTTGAAGCCCAGTTGGATGCCCAGCGCCTTGGCCAGCTCGCCTTCGTGCAGGCGGTGGACGACGTTCAGGCTGTCGTAGAGATCATTGAGTTGCTGGCGACCGGCGTCGTCGTCGAGCATTTCGGTCAGCGAGCGCTGGCTGCTGGCGAACAGTTTCAACGAGGCGGCGTAGGCCGCGTCGATCTTGTCGGCCAATGGCTTTTGATCGCTCGGCAACAGGCCGCGCAGGCCTTTGTTGTCGACACCTTCCCACACCGTTTTGGCGGCGGCGAGGCTGGCCTCCAGGGCGCTCAGGGACGACTGGCTACGCCACGCATCGGCCTGGAACGGCTGCGGCACGCCTTTGCTCTGGCGGCCCATCGGCGTGCCGAGCTTTTTCTTCAAGGTATCGAGGGCGGTCACCTGCACACGCAGCAGATCGGCGATCGCTTCGTGGGAGTCGGCATAACGCTGGTTCGGGAACTTGCTCATCTGCGCGAGCATGCCGTCGGTGTTGTTCCAGCTCTTGAGGATCTCTTCGGCCAGCTGTTTCTGGCGCTCGCCAATGGCGATCAGCAGCGGACAGTACTTGGCCTTCTGCTCGGCGTTGGCCACATCAGGCTTGCTGTCGAACAGGATGTATTCATAGGCCGACAGGCCTTGCACTACGACGCTGGACTTGGCCAGCGCCGCGGCATCGATCTGTGGTTGCGCGCTGACCAGTTGTTCGACCTGGCGGCCGACCAGGTTTTTCTTGTCCGGCCAGAACTGCACTTGCCAGGCACGGTTGCCTTCGGCCAGTGGACCAATCAGCAGCGGTTGCAGCTCGGCCCAGGCTTTTTGCGCGTGCAGGAAGTCGGCGCGGGCGGTTTCGAGGTTTTCCTTGCCTTCGCAGTAGGCGAGGGCGCTGACGGCCAACTGGCGGTCGGCTTCAACCCAGCGGGTGTAGGTCGGCAGGATCACCGACTTGGCGATCGCTGCCGAAGTAACGGCCTGCGGGTCCTGCGGCGAGCAGGCGCCCAGGGCGAGTGCGGCAAGGCTGGTGAACAACAATTTGGGACGGAACATGTCGGGCTCCCGCTGGAAGATGCGTATTAAAGGGAATTCAGGAACGCCAGCAACGCAGCGCGCTGCTCGGCATTGAAAGTCAAAACCTGTTGCTGCGCCGCTGTTGCCTCGCCGCCATGCCAGAGCACGGCTTCAAGCAGGTTGCGGGCGCGGCCGTCATGCAGGAACTGGGTATGGCCACTGACCGCCTGCGTCAGGCCAATGCCCCACAACGGCGGGGTGCGCCAATCGCGGCCACTGGCCTGGAACTCGGTGCGGTTGTCGGCAAGGCCGTCGCCCATGTCGTGCAGCAGCAGATCGCTGTAGGGGCGAATCACTTGATTGGCCAGTTCAGGTTCGGCGGCGTTGGCGGCGGTGGTGTACTTCGGGGTGTGACAGGACTGGCAGCCGGCCTGGTAGAACAGGCTCTTGCCGGCCAGCACCTGGGGCGTGCCGACATCGCGACGCGCCGGCACGGCGAGGTTGCGGGTATAGAACAGCACCAGGCGCAGGATGTTGTCGCTGACTTCAGGCTCGCCATCGGGGCCGTTGCCGCTTGGTGCCTGTTTGCAGGCGGTTTGCGCGTCGGTGCAGTCGTCAAAGGGGCGCAGGCTGGTCGTGAGGCCCATGTCACCGGAGAACGCGTGGACATTTTGTTGATTGAGGTTCGGTTGCCCGGCTTTCCAGCCAAATCGCCCAATCACGGTTTTTTGCTGCACGTCATCCCAGACCCGGTTCGGACGCCCGGCAATGCCGTTACTGGCCTTTGCCTGCGCTTGGGCATTGGCCAGGATCGCCTCTTCCGGGATGGCCTCCAGCAAGCCCAGGCCAATCATCGGCGGCGCCACCCGGGCCGAGAATCGCGTGTCGGGGTGCATCGGGCCGTAGTTCAGTTGGGTAATGTTCAGGCTCGGTTTGCGCAATTGGACTTCGGTGCCGTCCTTGAAGCGAATCGGCACCGGCGTGTACTCGACCCGCACCTTGCCTTCCGGGGTGACGCCAGGCACGGCCATGTCCTGGAACTGCCAGCCATAGACCGGCTCCGGTACGACGCCCTGCTGCTCGATGACCTTGGCGTAGGCCGGGGCGTCGGGAATCGACAGGCGTACCAGCATAGACACGGCATTCGACGCATCGGCGGGCGGCGGGTGACCGCGGCCGTCCTTGATATGGCAGCCCTGGCAGGCATTGGTATTGAACAGCGGGCCGAGGCCGTCGCGGGCGGTGGTGGTCGATGGCGCGATCACCCAGGGGCTGCGAAAGAAACTGTTGCCGACGCTGAAGTCCACGCGCCGTGACGGCGGCAGGTTGGCGGAGGGCAACGAAAAGGCGTTCTGGTCGGTCTTGCGCACGGTCGTTCTGCCGCCGGAGCGGGCTTCACCGGGTTCGGCCTGGGTGAACTTCGGGGCGTCATCGCAGGCACTCAGGCACAGGGCCAGCAACAGTGCGGACAAGCGAAGAGGCAGCGAGGGCATCAGACATCCTGCAAGACGAGCAAAACAAGGGCGCAAAGTCTAACAGGGCAGGGGGTTTTGAATAAGAGGAATTATCGTTTGCCTGATTTGGGACATAGACCCAGGCCTGACGCACCCAATACATATGTAACGCACCAGGGGGTTCTCCCAGGGGCACGATGGGGGCTGTTTACCCACAGAAGAGATTCGCCATGCTGCATGAACCTTCATCCCTGGCAGCGTTACCTGCCGTCCGGGACAATTCCTTGCAAATCACCCAGAGCAGGAAGTTGTCGGCACTGAGTATCCAGACCGCAGAGCTGTTCCAGGGCCAACCTGTCTTCCATGCTTTCGTGCAACAGCACTTCGACAAGGCGTTCCCTGATCTGACGCCGCCGCTGGATCTGCTGCGCAGCTTTATCGAGTGTCTCGAAACCGACGACGCGTCCACCGGGGAGGCGGACGACACGTTCGATATCCAGTCGATGTCGTCCAGCCTGATGGACGCGGTGGTGCAACGTATCGTCACCGGGCAAGCGGCGGACTTTACCAGTCGCAAGGCCCGCTTCTATCGAGTACCCGAAGCGGGCGGGGAAGCGACGCTCCTGACCGCGCTCACGCCCGGGGCGTTCGATACATTTCTCGATGACCTGGCCGGCGGGTTGCTGGCGAACTATGGACAGTACCTGGATGAATACTGGGCTGGCGCCGTGGGCCCGACCGATTCGCGAACCCGCAAGCAATGGTTGATCGAGACTCGAACCGAGGCGCTGAAAGCCGAAGTCGCCTTGCTCAAGGGTGATGGCCTGCTCGACGCCACCGATGAGGCGCTGTTCGGCAAAGTGTTGCGCTACCCGACCGCCCAGGCTCGGCAGATTTTAAAAAGTTATCGTCCTTGTGTGTATGGGCTGGGCCTCAAGGACGATGAGGCCGCCCATATCCCGCTGCATGGTGCGTTCATCCTGACCGCACGGGACCCGCAAGACTCGGAGGTGAAGTGGGATACCAAGGACGCTGCCCCGACGATTCGTCCCGTTGCGCCGACAGCCAATGTGGGCCAGGTGTTGTTGTTTGTCCCGGCCATGGGGCTTGAGGCGTTCGACTCGTTGGCCAGCCTTGACCGCGAACTGCATCGAAGATTGAGTCATGGCGCCGAGTTCACGACGTTGCTGGCCTTGGTGGCCGACAAGGACCAGGCCCGCGGCCTGGCCTTGCATCGTGCTGCCCCTGAACGCGATCGGGTGCACTATCTTGAGCGTCTGGACTCTCCCTTCAGCCATGGCATTGAATCGCAGTGCCTGCTGATTCGCGAAAACCTCGCCTCGACCGTTGACAGGTACCAGGATGCGGGGGCGCACATCGATAAGGCGGACCTGCCCTGCGGATTTGACCGGGTGACCGATTTGCGCGGGGCCTTTGATGTCGAGCAGGTCTTGTGGGCGCGGATCAAAAAGCGCTGCAGGGCCCGGTTGGCGGCCTTTCTGCAGGATGCCGACGAAACCGACAAAAATGCCTGGGCCACAGCAACGGCCAGTTATGGCGAGGAACTGGCCAACCTGTCCGAGCCCGAAGGGTTTCCGTCATTAACCCAGTTCAGCAACCGCCGTGACCTGTTGGCCTACAGCAATCGCCGACTTCGCGCGGCCCTCGAGGGCGAGTATGGCCTGACGGTCAATCCGGACGACATCATCGTCCACAGCAAGGAGCCATCAGTCCCTCCGATTGTCGTTCCCCCCGGCGCGCCCGGCTCCACCATCCGCGACCCCGGCGAGCCGCTGTACAAGCACCGCAAGCGGACGTTGACCGAGCTGGCCCTGGAAAATGTCGGTGGACTGGATTTCAACTTCACCCATTTCTCCAGGATGACCTTGAAGGTCGAGGGCAGCGACAAGCCCGATGAAGCCTTGCAGCCCGAGGATATGCAGGCAGCGAAATCGGCCGAGACGTTTGACGACTTGAGCCTTGAGCAGGTCAAGGACCTGGTCCGCAGGCTCAACGTCGGTAAAAATTACGACGCTTTTTTGAAGGACGCATTGATCACTTCCCCGCAGGCGGCGGTTCGCAAGCAAGCTTATGCCCGGGTCATGGAACGGCAGCTGCGCCTGGACGCCATTGAAGCCAAGATCAATGGCGATTTTTACCCGGACCGGCTGGCACGTGGTTTCAACTGGGTACAGGCGGTGCTGGATGCGCCGGTCGACGACGATAAGCGTCGCGAGGTCGAGGGGCATCGGGTGGTGGTAGAACATTTGAAGCTGCGCGGTCAGCGGGTACGCGGGGTGTTGTTGTTCCGTACGTCCGCGGCCGGCGGCTCGATTGTGGCGTATACGCCCCAGGCGCCTGGCGGACGGGTGTTCCATGAGTTTGTCGCTGAGCGCTTCACGCTTGATTTCACCCATGACAGTCAATGGCGCGAGTATCTGGTTGGGCGGGTAGAGCGGGCGTTCCAACCCCATGTCCGGTCCACGTTGAGAGGCCGGGGCGACCTTTCAATGGTTCACATGTCCAGGATTGCCAACAACGTCTTTGAGGACGCCTACGAAACCGAGGCCAATTTTGCGATCAACGATGCAGCGGCTCAAGTGACCACCACCGAGCAAACCAACGTCGAGACTGGAATCAGCGTTGCCACCACGGCGCTTGATGTCCTGATGATGGTATTGCCGGTGCGGGTGACCTTGCCGATCGGCCTGGCCAGGAGCCTGTATTCCGTCTTCAACGTGGTTGAAGCGGCGAGCCTGGGAGACCGAACCGCCGCGGCCCATCACGTCGTCCGGGCATTGGGCGAGTTTGTCGGTGCGTTGGCCGATGGGTTTGTCGGCTCGCGGCATGTCAGTGGTGGACTGAAGGTCGCTCCAGGCGCGCGATGGTTGAGCCCGGAAATGGCTCTGGGGAAAAAGCCCGAGGGGCTGTTGCCCTTGCCGGGGTGGGAGGGCAAGGGCATCCACTACAGAACATCGAAAGTCGATGGTTCAAAGCAGTATTTCCTCAATGACCGAAACCACTGGTACTCGATCATCGATGAAGGTTTCGAGGACGCCTGGCGAGTCAGGGACGCTCGCAAGCCGATCCAGGGGCATTACTCACCCATTCGCCAGGATTCGGCGGGGCACTGGGAAATCGGCACTCATCACGATGCGCCCGGGTTGGGCGGCGGAGTCACCGAGAGAGCACTCAGGGATGTTCGACCGTTTCTTGACGAAACACAGGCCAGGCGCGTGTTCGACTCGTTCCTTTTTCCGCGAGGACGTCAAAGCGAGTTCGAATTGAGTCTGGTTGATCACCTGCGCAGAGGGATGGACCTGAGTGTTTTCGACCCGTACCTGACGATCTCTCCCCATCGTTTGCAATTACGCCTCAGAGGCCTGGATTTCTCGCGCTCATGGAGCGGCGGCGAGGTTACCGACACCACTCGACCGGCACCCGTCGAGCCGACGCCGGGGCCGAGTCGACCGGCTCCCGCCCCGTCGCGCCCGGCCCGTCCAGCCAATGAAAAATTTGCCGACTGGGGGCAAGTCATTGATGCGACCCAGCTTCAGTTGCAAAACGCGCAAATGGGGATCTATCGACGAACGGCGGGCGACCTGGCGTTGGTGGGGCGCGACTACGTCAAGATCGACGAGCGCTATTATCCGATCCTGCCTGCCGGGACAACCGTGAGGGGGGGGCTCGTTCTCATGTACGACCCGGCCATTGAGATCAATACCTTTGTGCAATTCGAGCAGATGCTTCGAACTGATCCGTTCAGCCAGCCAAGGGTGGCCACGTTCAATACGACACTGTCCCGGTGGATGCATCTGATTGAGTTGCCTTTCGAGAAAAGTATCGCTGCGTACGTGGAGGATGGGTTTGCGACGTTGACCGTGGATTCGCGGTTGCAGGTGGCCAACAGAGTGTTCAATCAGGCCAATCCAATGGGGCTGACCGGCTGGGGCATCACTTCCCTGCGGCGCACCCTGCAGAACTGGCGTTTCGGGCCCTCGCCAAACCGAGCTTCACTGGGTGATCCGTTGTCAATGCTACCGAGAACGCCGAGGGCACTGGATGGGTCCTGGACGCTGAACAGCCCTCCAGGTTATTACAGTCGGCTGCATTTCAGCACTGACGGGGTTGATGTGCTGTTGCATGACGCGCTCAGTAGCGGATCTGGAAGTACGCTACGGGCATTGATGACCGAGCGATTGACCGGCAGTCGCTACCAGATGGTCCCAGGCGGTACCGGGTCCGAGCTGATTTTCCAACGTCCGGGGCGTCAGACGCTGTATTGGTTGACGTTACGAAGCGTTGTGGGGGACGTGGTCGAGGGCGGCAACTATGTCGGTCCAAGGACTGACCTGCTGGACCCTGCAACCCGTGCGTTGTTCGTTCAAGCTCAAGCTGACAACAACCTGGTGACATTGATCGGCGGTATCCAGCGGCCGGTGGAGGGTGGGGCGGTGAATATTTTCGTTTTCCGCATCTGAGGCAAACGAAGCGACAAAAAAATGCCCCGAACGTGTCGGGGCATTTTTATGCACAGGCTGGCCTGCGTTGATCAGAACTCGTGATCAGCGTTGTCCGGGTTCAGGTCGCTGATCCCCAGTTTGCCGGCGGCGGCTTCGATCGAACCGGTCTGCTTGACCAGGGAGGCGATGGCGTCACGGACGATCTGGTTGCCGGCGGTGTTACCGGCAGCGATCAGCTGGTCGTAGTGCTCACCCTTGTTGGCGTGATCGACGATGACCTGCATCTTGGCTTCGGTGGCGGCCAGGTCGGCCTTGAGCGCGGTGTCGGCAGCCGGGTCGGCCTTGGCCACCAGGGACGACAGGCTGGCGCCGGTCATTTTGGTGCCATCGACGCGGGTGTATTCGCCCAGGTACACGTTACGGATGCCTTTGGCATCGTAGAACTGCGAGTTGTGGGTGTTGTCGCTGAAGCAGTCGTGTTCGTCTTCCGGGGAATTGGCTTCCAGGGAAACCTTCATGCGCTCGCCCGCCAGTTCGCCCAAGGACAGGCTACCCATGCCGAACAGCATTTTGCGCAGGCCGCTTTCAGCCGGTTCCGCTTCCAGGGTGGCACGGTAGTTGTCGGCCACGTTCGGCTTCCAGTTACCGACCATTTCTTCCAGGTCGCTGACCAGCAATTGCGTCACGGACTTCAGGTAAGCGCGGCGACGATCGTTGTGACCGCCGGTGGCGCCTTTGCCTTCCAGGTAGTCCGAAGCTGGACGGTTGCCGGCGCCAGGGCCGGTGCCGTTCAGGTCCTGGCCCCAGAGCAGGAATTCGATGGCGTGGTAGCCAGTGGCGACGTTGGCCTCGGAACCGCCCAGCTCGTTCAGGCTGGCGAGTTTTTCCGGGGTGATGTCTTTCACGTCGACCTTGTCTTCGCCGACCTGGATTTCAGTATTGGCGATGATGTTGGCCGTGGCACCAGGGTTACCCAGTGCGTGCTCGTAGGATTTGTCGACGTAGTCGATCAGGCCTTCGTCCAGTGGCCAGGCGTTCACCTGACCTTCCCAGTCGTCGATGATGGTGTTGCCGAAGCGGAACACTTCGCTCTGCAGGTAAGGAACGCGGGCGGCGATCCAGGCAGCCTTGGCGGCTTTCAGGGTGTCGGCGTTCGGCTTGGCCAGGAAAGCGTCAACGGCGGTTTGCAGGGTTTTCGCAGTGGATTCGGCATCGCTGTAAACGGCGAACACGATGTCGGCGTAATGTGCGACAACGGCCTTGGCAGCGGCTTCGTCGACCTTGCTGGCAGCGGCAGGTGCAGCGGCTGGAGCGGCCGGGGCAGCAGCGGTGCTGGCCGCTGGCGCAGGAGCGGCCGCTTTTTCTTTGTCTTTACCTTCACCGCAACCGGCGAGGGAAATTGCGATGGCCAACAGACTGGCGGTAGCCAGAGGCATACGAATCATGGCGAACATCCTGCTTCGAGAGGGGGTGGTATAACGCGTCCAGCGCGCAAAACTGCGACATAATGCAAATCTTTCGCATTATGTGTAAAGGGTTGTGGTTGGAAATATTTCTTATTCACCTTGTGGGAGCGAGCTTGCTCGCGATGAACGTCAGGGCGCCGCGTTTATTCAGACCGCACGCGTTATCGTTAACGTCCATCGCGAGCAAGCTCGCTCCCACATAGGGATTACAAGATGGCGGCGTTACTACGCTGGGCCTGCCTCAGGTAAGCGCTCAACTCCCGCGCCGGCAGGGGTTTGCTGTAGAAGTAGCCCTGCCCCTCGTGGCAGCCCTCGGAGATGATGTAGGCCTCCTGCTCCAGGGTCTCTACGCCTTCGGCAATCACCTGCATGCCCAGGCTCTTGCCCAGTTGAATGATGGCGCGAACGATGGTCGCGTCGTCGTCGTCATCGAGCAGGTCCTGGACGAAGCTCTTGTCGATCTTGATCTTGTCCAGCGGCAGGCTTTTCAGGTAACTCAGTGACGAATAACCGGTACCGAAGTCGTCGATCGCGATCAGCGCGCCGGAGCGGCGCAGGCTGAGCAAATGCTGGGCGGCGGTGCTGATGTCTTCCATCAGGCCGGTCTCGGTGACTTCCAGCTCCAGGCTTCGCGGTGGCAGGCGATACATTTGCAGCAGGTTGTTGACCACCCGTGGCAACTCGGCGTGGTGCAACTGCACGGTGGACAGGTTGACCGCCATGCGCAGGTCGCTGAAGCCCTGGTCGTGCCACTCGCGCAACTGTTTACAGGCCTGGTCCAGCACCCACTCGCCGATGGCGATGATGGTGCCGTTCTGCTCGGCCAGCGGGATGAACAGGTCCGGAGGTACCATCCCGTGCTCCGGATGCTGCCAGCGGATCAACGCTTCGACGCCGACCACCCGGTGATCGCGATAACTGATCTGCGGTTGGTAGACCAGGTAGAACTGGTCGCGGGTCAGTGCATCGCGCAGGTCTTTTTCCAGTTCGCGACGCCGACGCATTTCGGTGTCGACGCTGGCGATATAGAACTGATAGCGGTTGCGCGAGCGCGTCTTGGCCAGGGTCATGGTCTGCTCGGCTTTTTGCAGCAGCTTCTCGGTGCTGTCGCCATCCTCGGGGAACAGGGTGATGCCAATGGTCGCGCGCAGGCGGATCTGCTGGTGATCCAGGTCAAACGCCGCTTCCAGGTCATCGAGAATGCTTTGCGCCAGTTCGGCGGCTTCGTAGGGTTGCTCGATATCGGCCTGGACCAGGGCGAACTGGTCGCCACCCAGGCGGGCGAGGGCGCCCAGGCGTCCGCTGTGGGCGCGCAGGCGATCGGCCAGGGCCAGCAGCAACTGGTCGCCGGTCTGGTAGCTGAACTGTTCGTTGATGCCCTTGAAGTCGTCGAGCCCGACACACAGCACCGCGACCCGGCGTTGCAGCTTGCCGGCATCGACCAGGATCTTGTCCAGCTGCGTCTGCAATTGCTGGCGGTTCGGCAGGCCGGTGAGGAAATCGTACTGGGCCATGCGCAACAGGCTGTTTTCCGCTTCGTGGCGCAGGTGGGTGTTGCGCTCGATGGATTCGAGCAACTGGTTGGCGGTGTTGATCCACACCCCCAGTTCGTTTTTCTCGTGGCCCTTGAGCAAAGGAATCTTGTGCTCGCTGGGGCGGTCGGGATTGATTTCGGTCAGGTGCTCGATGATGCGCGACAAAGGTTTGGTCAACAGCCAGTGATAGACCAGGTACAGCACCAGTCCCATCGCCAGGGCACGCAATACCCCGGAAATGAAGATGATCACCGAACTGACGATAAAACCCTTGCCGTAGGTGGCTGTGTCGAGGGTGATGCTCAGGTCGCCGTAGTACTCGCTGTAAGGGCCGCGTCCCACCAACTGGGTGGTGAAGGTGCGTTCCTTGCCGAGGATCAGGTCGGTCAGCCAGCGACTGCTGGAGTGCTGCAACTCACGGGATTTCTGCGCCAGCATGGCTTCGTTGGGATGGCCGATGGACGCCTGACGCACGGCATCGTCCTGGAACAGGCCTTCGATCACCTGCATGCCCATTTCCCGGTCCAGGCTGTAGACGGCCTGGGTCGAGGGGTCGCGGAACATGTCGAGGATGCGTTCGGCATCGCCGGCGACGGCCTGGCGTGTTTTATAGGCATCGAAGACGATCTGCGCGCAGCTCAAGACCACGCCGACGATCAATGCCGACAGGAGCACGACCCGGAGCAACTTCACCGACAAGCTGTTCTTGAGTTCCAGCTTCAAAGGGTTATTCCTTGTTCCGTGCGGGTAGCGTCAAGTTGCCATGAGTATTGGCAATCCCGTGATGGCAGTCAAAGGGACAATCCACCCTGGGGGAATTTGCCTGTTGCTTGGCCGATTTGCTGTGGTCTGGGGCGATTGCCCAATGAGTACTGTGTCGGTAGTCGAGTCCTTCAACTTGAGGGGATTGGGACAAAATTTCCTTTTGTTTGATGTTAGACGGCTGTGGCGCTGAGGCAAGGGGCCGAGTGCCGGTTTCAGGGCACAAAAAAGGCGACCCTCTTGCGAGAGTCGCCCTGGTTTTAACTACGGTTGTCGCTTATTCCGACAGTTTGTACGCAATCACATAGTCACCCTGTTTCGTGCCCAGTGAACCGTGACCGCCAGCCACGACCAGCACGTATTGCTTGCCGTCCTTGCCGGTGTAGGTCATCGGCGTGGTTTGCGCGCCTGCCGGCAGGCGACCTTCCCACAGTTGCTTGCCGTTTTTCACGTCATAGGCTCGCAGGTACTGGTCGAGGGTACCGCTGAGGAAACCGACGCCACCGGCGGTGGTGAAGGTGCCGCCCAGGCTCGGTACGCCCATGCTCAGCGGAATCGGCACCGGCGAGCTGTCGCGCACGGTACCGTTCTTGTGCATCCAGATCTTTTCATGGGTGGTCAGGTCGATCGCGGCCACGTAGCCCCACGCCGGCGCCTGGCACGGCAGGCCCATTGGCGACAGCAAGGCTTCGAGCACCACACCGTACGGCGCGCCCTTGTTGGGTTGCACGCCTTCGGTTTCGCTTTTGCGCGGGCCTTGGGCGGCGATTTCGGCGGCCGGGATCATCTTCGATTTGAACGCCATGTAGCTCGGGTTCACGAATGCGATCTGACGCACCGGGTCAACCGAGATTCCGCCCCAGTCGAACACGCCGAAGTTACCGGGATAGACGATCGAACCCTGCAGCGATGGCGGTGTGAACGGGCCGTCGTAGCGCATGGATTTGAAGTCGATCCGGCAGATCAGTTGGTCGAACGGCGTGACGCCCCACATGTCGCGCTCCTGCAGCGGCGGTGGCATCAGGTTGAGGTCGGATTTCGGTTGGGTCGGCGAGGTGTGGTCGCCTTCCACCGCGCCTTGCGGCACCGGCACTTCGTTGATCGGCACGATGGCCTGGCCGGTGCTGCGGTCCAGCACGTAGATGCTGCCTTGCTTGGTCGACGTCAAAACGGCCTGCTTCACGCCGTCAGCGGTTTTCAGGTCCATCAGGGTTGGCTGGCCGCCGACGTCCATGTCCCACAGGTCATGGTGGGTGAACTGGAAGTGCCAGCGCACTTTACCGGTGGCGATGTCCAGGGCGGTCAGGCCGGCCGCGTGCAATTCCGATTCGGGGGTACGCGCGCCGCCGAACTGGTCCGGGGTCTGGTTGCCCATCGGCAGGTAGAGCATGCCGAGTTTTTCATCGACCGCGAACATCGACCACATGTTTGGCGAGTTGCGGGTGTAGGTCTTGCCCTCGGCAATCGGTGTGGTGTCGTCGGGGTTGCCGCTGTCCCAGTTCCACACCAGTTTGCCGGTGTGCACGTCGAACGCGCGGATCACGCCGCTCGGCTCGTCGGTGGAGACGTTGTCGGTGACGTGGCCGCCAATCACCACCAGGTCCTTGGTGACCGCGGGAGGCGAGGTGGAGTAGTAACCGCCGGCGGTGAAGCCGCCGATGTTGGCGCGCAGGTCGACCTGGCCCTTGTCGCCAAAGTCTTCGCACATCTTGCCGGTGTCGGCGTTCAGGGCGATCAGGCGGGTGTCGGCGGTCGGCAGGAAGATCTTGCGCGGGCAAGCGCTGGCCGGGGCCGGGCTGGCCGAACCGGTCGGGCTCTGCTCGGAGGCATACACCGCGTCATCGTGATAGGTCACGCCACGGCAGGTCATGTGCGCCCAACCCTTGAAGTTCGCCGCGTTCTGCGTCGACAGCTTCGGATCGAAACGCCAGATTTCCTTGCCGGTGTCCGGGTCCAGCGCGATCACCTGGCTGTGCGGCGTGCACACGTAGAGCATGCCGTTGACTTTCAGCGGGGTGTTTTCGGCGGTGGTTTCACCCGGGTCGTTCGGCCCTGGCAGGTCGCCGGTGCGGTAGGTCCAGGCCGGTACCAGCTTGTTGACGTTCTGCGGGGTGATCTGCGCCAGCGGCGAGTAACGGTCGCCATGGGCGCTGCGGCCATAGGAGTTCCAGTCACCGTCAGGCATGGCCGGGGCGGTGTTGGTCATGCCCGGCACGCTGTCGCGGTCCAGCTGACCCTTGATTTCACCCGGGTTGGTGAACTGGCTGGCCAGGGCGGTTGCGCCCGCGATCACCACGGCCACGCTCAGGGCGCCGGTGCCCATGGGGGCGGCGCCATTACGCAGCAGTGGACGGCGGAACCACGGCAGCAACATGACCAGGCCCAGGGCGAACAGCATCGCCAGGCGCGGCACCAGTTGCCACCAGTCGAGACCGACTTCCCACAGTGCCCAGACGGTGCTGGCGAACAGCACCAGTGCGTACAGGCCAAGCGCAGCGCGGCGCGCGGCGATCAGCAGGATGCCGGTCAGCGCCAGGCCGATACCGGCCAGCAGGTAGTACAGCGAACCGCCGAGCATGCTCAGCTTGATCCCGCCGGCCAGCATGGCCAGGCCCATTACCAGAAGCAGTATGCCGAGCAAGGTCGGCAATAGACGGCTTCGACTCAAAGCACCTTCAGTGCTCATAGTGTGGTTCTCCGTGACGTTTCAAGTGGTCCCGCGCAGGTTCACTGTAGATGACGATCCCGCGTGGGCATGGTTCAGATATATCTATCGGGTTCACGCAATCCCCTATAGGAGCGAGCTTGCTCGCGAAAAACCTGAGAACGATGCGGGGTGTCAGGTTTTCGCTGCGTTATCGTTCACGACCATCGCGAGCGAGCTCGCTCCTACAGGGGGTTGTGGTGTTGGTTAGAAGGACGACTGGATCTTGATCCCGCCAATCAGCGCGTCATCGACCTCGTTCACGCCACCGGGGTGGCGGATGTATTGCAGGTTCGGGCGCACGGTCAGCCAGTTCGTGACGTGCACGCCGTAATAGAGCTCGGCGCTGTATTCGGTGTCCTGGGGCGGCAGGAAGGTCGGGTCGTCGTAGTCGAAGACCGCCTTGGCCTGGTTGCTCGCCTCGGCATTCTTGCGATACGCCGGGTTGACGTGCACGCGGGCCATGGCAAAGCCGATGTCATCCCTGGCGCGGGCATCGAACAGGCCTTTGTAGACGAGGCCGGCCTGGACATAGTTGTCGATGGCGTTGGTTTTCTTGTCGTGCATCGTGCCGTTGGCGAACAGGCTCAGGCCGCGGGAATGGTCGCTGGCGATGCTGGTGACTTGCTGCTGGATGCCCAGCCACACGCCGTGCTTGCTCGATGCGCTGCGGTAAGCCTCGCCACTCAGGGCGGCAGGCTGGCCGTGGCTGTCCTTGTAGACATCGGTGGCGTTGGCGTTGCTGTAGTAATAGCCGGCACGGTATTCACCTGGCAGGCCATTGAGCTTCGGCGTCCACACCAGCTCCACCGGCAGGATGGCCCCTTGGGTACCGCTGCCGCTGAGCTTGAAGCCGTTGTCGCGATCGAGGTTCGACGGGTTTTGCTCATAGGCGCCGACCTGCGCGTACAACTCGGGTGTCAGGTGAAACTTGACCCGCATCGCCCACTGGCTGACCGGCCAGTTGTACCAGATGTCGCCCACCCAGTTGCCGACCTGGGAACCGCAGAACGCCAGGTTCTGGAAGTCGCAGGGAAAGCTGTTGAAGTCTTCGCCTTCGCCGAAACGGCCGACCTTGATGTCGAGTTTCTGGTCGAGGAATTTCTGCTGGTACCACATCTGGGTGAGACGCGTGGTCTGGCCACGACCCCAGACTTCCTGGGCCGAGGTGAAGCCGCCGACCCGAGGGTCGTTGATCCGGTCGTTGCTGATGTTGTTGCCGCTGCGCTTGGTGATGGTCAGCTGGAACTCGGCGTCGTCCCAGCCGAGGATTTTCTGCAGGTCCAGGTGAGTGCCCAGGGCGAACTGATCGCTGTAGCGAGCGGTACGATCGTGATCGTAGCCGCCATGCAGGTTGCTGCCCATTTCGCCGGTGTAGTCGATCTTGAAATCGTAGCCCTTTGCCGAGAGTTCACTGCGGGTGCCGTTCCAGTCGCCGAGCATCCACGGGGAGTCGCTGTCGAAGGCGGGCGCCGCCTGGGCGCAAGTGGCGAGGCTGAAAGCGCCGAGGCCTGTGAGCAGGCAAGCGACAGGCGTAAAGACAGCGCTGTCTTTCGAGAATCGTAATTCAGGCATAGAGAAGGAATTCTTGATCTTTTTCTGGGGGATGAACGTAAACGACAGAAGCAAAGCTGACGGCAGAAGCGTTTCAGCTTGGGCGGGCGTAAGGATAATGTTCTGTTACAAATAGAGAAAGCGCTTTTACCGACATGCATCCTTTCAGATTTGGTAACAGTCCGGTAGGAGCTGCCGCAGGCTGCGATCTTTTCCGTTTCACCTACATTTAACGTAAGGTGCGCGGCTTCCAATTCCCACTCTGCTCGAAGGCCTGGCATGAACGAACACAACCCCGATCCGCTGCACGGCGTGACACTGGAACAGATCCTCAACGCGCTGGTTGAACACTACGAGTGGTCGGGGCTGGCCGAGCGCATCGATATCCGTTGCTTCAAGAGCGATCCGAGCATCAAGTCGAGCCTGACGTTCCTGCGCAAGACCCCGTGGGCGCGGGAGAAAGTCGAACGTCTATACGTGAAACTGATGCGCACCAAGCGTCCGGTTTGACATGCCGCCCGCGCAGGGTATGCAGCGACGCTTGATTACACTGGCGGCCGTGCTGGGCTGGGCCGGCCTGAGTATCCAGCTGTACCTGATTTTTTTTGCGCGCTGGAATTTCGGCGCCAGTCTGCTCGGCGGCCTGGTGAGTTTCTTCAGCTACTTCACCGTGCTGAGCAACACCCTGGTGGCGACCGTGCTGACCTGTGCAGCGACGTCCCGCGAATCGGCGGCGCGTCGCTGGTTCCTGCAGCCGTGGGTCAGCTGTGGCATTGCCGTGAGCATCGTTGTGGTCAGCCTGGCCTACAACCTGTTGCTGCGTCATTTGTGGCATCCAGAAGGCTGGCAATGGCTGGCCGATGAGCTGCTGCATGACGTGATGCCGCTGCTGTTCCTGGTGTATTGGTGGCGTTGCGTGCCCAAGGGCAGGCTGCGGATGGGACACATCGGGTTGTGGGTGATCTATCCGCTGGTCTACTTCGCCTATTCGCTGCTGCGTGGGCATGTGCTGGCGGTTTATCCCTACCCATTCATCGATGTCGAGAAACTGGGTTATCCACAGGTGTTTATCAATGCCGGGGGATTGCTGGTGGGGTTTGTCTTGATTGCGTTAATGGTGATCGGCTGGGATCGGTGGCTGGGGCGTCGCAATATAGGCCTGGATTTGTAGTGTAGGTAATATCGCCATCGCGAGCAGGCTTCCACAGTGGATCGCCTGCGAACGCAGATCCTGTACATGGCAATCATCCAATGTGGGAGCGGGCTTGCTCGCGAAGACTGCCGACCAGTCGATAGAGATGTCAGCTGACCACCGCTTACGTCGGAACGCCGCCCGGAGCAAGTCCGCCCATGGGTACTAGCAGTTCTGCTAGTACCCAACGCTATGCAGAATGAATCAAACTGGAGGCCTTGAATAAAGTCGGAAAGTTCAACAAGGTAGACCTTTTCATGACTGACCCTATGGCTGATAACCATCGCAACTCGCTTGGGCAACGCACTGTCCTGCTGGCAACCGACAATAAGAACTCGGTGTTCGCCGAAATCGCAGGGGCAAGCCCAACTCCATCGCCTATTCTGCCTACGGTCAACAATCCGGGCAGCAGGAAGTTGCGACGCGATTAGGTTTCAACGGTGAATTGCGTGAGGCGCGCATCGGCTGGTATTTACTGGGCAACGGCTACCGCGCTTACAACCCGATATTCATGCGCTTCCATAGCCCAGATAGATGGAGTCCGTTTGGAAATGGCGGGTTGAATACGTATATGTATTGCGTGGGGGATCCGGTGAATTTTTCGGATCCGACGGGGCATGTTCGATGGGGTAAGATGGGAGCCAATTTTTTTAACTTTCTATTTGGTGGCGCCGATATTACGGGGCCAAGCCGTTCCAAAAGCCTAATGGCTTCAGCTCCTCTCGGCCCAATGCGTCCTGAAAAAACAGGGGAACTGAAGGCGTTAGGCAGAATAAGTACCGTTACCGCTTCAACACCGGGTCCAAGAGGAAATAACAGTCCAGCTATCAGCGACATTCAACCAACCACGGGCCTATACCACGGATACGACGGACCACCACCGCATGAGAGGCCCAGCTATTTTCCGTCTACGAGTAGGCCTAATCAAAACCCGAATCTGCTAGCCGGTAAAATTGACCCCGACAGACGTGTTGTATGGGACGGTAAAGTAAAAGAGCCGAGCCTTGAACACAATCAACTTCAAGGCGACGCGGCTGGAGGTCATCCAAGTGATTTACGTGGCAACCGCCCACTACCACCCCAAGAATCGCGAGAACTGCGGCTACATCGGGCCCTAGCGCGAGAACGAGCAGTAAATGACATGATGCAAATGCGGGCTCGACAAATTCGAGAAGCTGGACAAGATCCTCGAAGAATGCAGGCGGATATAGCCAGGGCTGGTTTAGAAGCAGGTTTAGAATTTAACGCCAGGTTCCCCCCTATCCGCCGTTAATAGTGCGAATGTCTAGTCGTGAAAAACGAACAAAGGGGACGATTTATTGCTCTTAGCTGGGAAATAAGCCTGTCCGCTTTTACGTCCCGCTTTTCCGGCGGTGACTGACCAAATCATTGTTCAGCGCTCTCGAAGGTTGCGGGAAAAGGGACCACACGAAACCCTCCCACCGTCGCTGCCAATTCAGCGACCGGGTGTGGAAACCCGTGTAATTCAAGGCGCAACAGCGCCCCCATCACGTCTGCCGGCGCTTTTTTTGTGTCTGCGGCGTGAGTTATGGCGGCTGTGCGTGGGACGTCTTCGGACGTGCCGGTTTCCTTGATTCCCGGTTTTCCACCCTGCGCACAGCTGTCACCCATTCGTGTGGAAACGAACGTGGCAGCTCCTCATATCAAGGAGTTGGATAATGCGCAGTATCAATCCGTTTGAGATTTGGCTTTCCCCTCTACGCAGTTCCCAATCACGTAACGCGCTCTCCCGTTGGTGGATGATGCGGTGAAGGTGCTGGCTCGGGAGCGGGAGGTTGGGTTGTCAGCTACGCGGGCGGCAAAGGCTGAAGCTTAGTGTTTGAGGCCTGTGGGGGGCTTGCGATGGTGGTAGCTCATTCAGCATTTATGTTGGCTGGGCTGGCGCTATCGCGAGCAGGCTCGCTCCTACAGGGGGCATTGGTGGCATACGTCGACCACCGCAAAAACAAGATCTACCATGACCGGTCATCGTAACTGGTACTTCTAACAGTTATGCGCGGTCAACGAGGCAGGCTAAATCGCAGTTCAATCACTGCTGGGGTATTCAGCCATGCCAATAAGACATCAATTTGTATTTCCAACCGAAACACTACAGATGGCTTACGAGATGTCCCAAGTGTTCGACCTCCATGTCAACAATGAAGACTATGTCGAATTCGACTGGATGCCGGGAACCACCTGGAAAATCCTACGAAAAAAATTCTACGTATTGGGTGATGGCAGCGTCGAACGCGTCGATTATCTGACGGAACGGGTAGAAGATCCTGAATTGCCCTGAACCCGCAGCGCCTGAGCTCTGCATTGCTCCACTGGTCGGAACTGTTATTTCTAACAGTTCCACCCAACAAAATCGCAGCGGATAAGTCTCCCCAGAAGCCAAGTGCCGGCTTCTGCCGTGCACCTGATGGCTAAACTACAAGGAGCTTTCATCATGGCCAATCCTGCGCCAACGCTGAATATCGACGTCACCGGCTCTCCCCCCCAAGCAACGATTACACTCGCCACGTTCAAGGGACCTCTGCGCCTCGGCATCTCCAATACCGCACAGCTTTATCTGGAAGGCATTGTCTATGCCATTATCGGCGATCCTGAAGACCCCGAATTGAAAGGTGCCGACATCGCCGCAGGCGAGTGGGTACTCTCATCGCCAGATGCAGAACCGGAAGACGGTGAGTATCAACAGAGCCAAGACCTGGAGGTCAAGCTGTCCCTGGCGCAGTTGCAAAGGTTCAAGGGTCGAATAGTGGAATTGCGTTATCAGGGAACAGGAGAATCGAGTCTGACTACAGACTCAGACCCGATTTTACTCACCATCATTTGAACCAGCATGGCACCACAAGGCTCCCACTAGGGTGTGGTGTACACAGATCCCATGTGGGAGCCAGCCTGCTGGCGATGGGGCCCTGAAGCCGGTCACTCCTCGTCGCTGTCATCCAGCCGCCAGTAACCCACCGCCTTGACGAACTGCTCATCCAGCCCATGCTCATCGAGCAACACCCGACGAATCTGCCGCGACACTTTGCTCTCGGTTGCCACCCACGCGTACAGGCTGCCGGCGGGCACCTGGATCTGGCGCACGGTGCTCAGCAGATGATCCTTGCCCCCTTCGCGCAGCACCCAGATTACATTGACCTCGGCAGCACTCTCCAACACCTGCTGTTCCTTGCCGTTTTCCACTTCGACAATCACCAGCGCCTTGCGATTGGCCGCCAGGCCTTCAAGGCGTCGGGCGATGGCGGGCAGGGCGGTCTCGTCGCCGATCAGCAGGTAGCTGTCGAAGATGTCCGGCACGATCATCGAACCCCGTGGCCCGCCGATGTGCAGGAACTGCCCGGGTTGGGCTTGTTCGGCCCAGGTCGAGGCAGGGCCGTCGCCGTGCAGGACGAAATCGATATCCAGCTCCAGGGCATCCAGGTCGTAGCGGCGCGGGGTGTAGTCGCGCATGGCCGGTTTTGGGCCGTCGTCCTTGCCGGCGCCGAGTACCAGGGTGTCCAGTGCCGCGTGTTGCGCCGCGTCCTGCGGGAACAGCAGTTTGACGTGGTCATCGGTGCCGAGACTGATGAAACCGGCCAGCTCAGGGCCGCCCAAGGTAATGCGGCGCATGCGCGGGGTCAGGTCGACGACGCGCAGGACTTCAAGTTTGCGACGTTTGATTTCGTGCATCACACGGTGAATGGTTGAGGTATCGACTGCGGTCATTCGGCGATCTCCTGGCCAGCCTGAACGGCTGGGCCGTCGACAATGGCTTTGGCGGTGTTGTTGAGCAGGGTGGCGACGCGCTGGATCTCTTGCGCACTCCAGCGGCCGTGGTGCAGTTGCAGGGCATGGCGCAGGTTATGCACAGCCTCGTGGATTTCCGGCGGACGATCGTGGCCGCGCAACGAGCGCTTGCTGACATCGATGCGCACCCGCACGCCTTCGAGGGCGATGGCCTGATCGCTCAGGGACAGGCGGCCGGCGTCGGTCACGCTGTAGCGTTTCTTCCCGCCTTCGGCATCGCCCTGGATCATTTCGCTTTCTTCCAGAAAGGTCAGGGTGGGGTAGATCACACCGGGGCTGGGGCTGTAGGCGCCGTCGAACATGCCTTCGATCTGGCGGATCAGGTCGTAGCCGTGGCAGGGCTGTTCGGCGATCAGGGCCAGCAACAGCAGTTTCAGGTCGCCGGGGGCGAATACCCGGGGTCCGCGACCGCCGCGTTCGCGGCCGGGGCGTTTTTCGAAGCCGTCGCGACCGTCGCCGTGTTCGCGGTGGGGGGAATGATGGTCTCTCATTTTTTCCTTCTCCTGTCGTGTCTAGATACAACGTAAGATATATCTTATGACCCGTGCAAGCTTTTTTGACCAGCGGTCGGTACGTGCGCCGCGCCCGTCGGTCCGGCGGGAGAAAGGAGTGCTGGCTATTTTAGAGTAATTAAACTAATTATCAGGCTTCCAACTATTGTCAGTAGTTAGTTACTGGCTAAGTAGTATGGTTCTTACAGAAGTTGTTTTAGTTTTTGTCTGTATGCTTTTTCAGATAAAACTGTGTGTAGGATATGGCTGATGGGTAAATGTCGTAGCTGTCTGATTTGAATGCTTTTTCTGTCGATGCGTGAGTCACTTTTACTACATGTTGCGCAGAGTTTTCGTACTTACTTTCTTAGGAAATTGGTCAATCATTCTCCGTGTCGAAAGTTGAACCGAAACGCCATCATTCTGGTTGTTGGCACGGATCATCAAAACTTTCTACAGACCAATCCTTTGAAAACACAGGTACTCGACAATGTTCAAGAAGTTTGCAATCGCCGTCCCGATGACCCTCCTGGCCCTCAGCACTTCGATGGCGTTCGCTGCGGAAGAAGCGCGCACCTCCATCAACATCACCGCTGATATTCCGAGCAAGGTGTTTCATGCCCAGCCTGTGAACCCGGATTTCGGCAAAGACGAAAATATGCGGTACCAGTTGGGCACCGGTACCTTGACCGATGTAGCCGGCATGTTCGACATCCAGCACACCAACGGCTCGGTGAATGCTTACGTCGAAGGCGGCCCGCAGCCATTGTTCAATGGCAATCCAGCGCAAAACATTCCACTGACCTACACCTTCAACGGCGTAACACTGACCGGCACTTCTCAGGAAGTGGTGGGTGACACCGAGTCCAATGGCGGGATGCGTGCCGAGATGCGTATTACGGCGGCCAAACCGGGCGATGGTCAGACCGGCCTGTACACCGCCAATCCAGTGGTGGTCTTCGACGCCATTCCTCGCATCACCCAGTAATACGGTTATTCACCAGGGCACTGTCCCTGTTTGATGACAAATACCGGTCGACGGGTAACTTCTGTCCGTCGATCGGGTTTCAATGCATTTATCTTCAGAGAATTCCGTTCATGTTCCCGATGACGCCCATCGCGACGGCGCTTGCCCTGTGTTTTTGTGCAAGCGCCCTGGCTGCGCCCATGGATAACAGCCAGACGCCTCGAAGTTTGCTGGCGCAAGCCAAAGGTTTACCGAGTGAGTTTGAAGAGCACTTCTTTGATGTGCCGCTGGCGGTGCGCGTGGAACTTGATCAACAATTTCTCGGTGAGGCGATGGTCGTGTTATCGCGCGACGATCGCATCACCCTCGTTGACTTCACTGATGTCAGCGACAGCTCCATCAAGGCCAGTGAACGCGATACCTGGTCGAGCTATCTCAAGCAAGGCATAGCGTTGGGCGGGTGTCAGGCCAAGTGCCCGGAACAGCTGCTGGCCGTGCACTACAGCCTGGAAAATTCCCTGGTTTCGATCCTGACCGAAAACGCCGAGCGCGACGACCAGGTGCAGCGTTACTACAGCCTGCCCGAAGGCGGCAGTACCGGCTTGATCGTGCGCAACCAGTTGAACCTCAACGGTGGCCAGAATCAGGACCTGGGTGGGCGTTATGGCCTGGAGGCCAGCAGCAGCCTGGGCAACTGGACGCAAGCGGCCAACATTCAATTGTCTCGATTGGGTGGCCTGGATAACCAGCTCTATCACTCGGTCAACGAGCTGTACACCCAACGCGAACTGGAGGGCAACTTCCTGCGCCTGGGGTTGTTCACGCCCTCGTCCGAAGGCCTGACCCGACAACCGCGTACGTTCGGCACCAGCCCCGACACCGCGGTAGGCGTCATGTATGGCAGCTCCGACAGCCTGGCCATCAACAACCCGAAACCGGCGGTCTATCCGGTCTACGTCACCGCCAATCGCCAGGGGTCGGTGGAAATCTACCGCGACGGTCTGTTGATCAATACCCAGGCCGTACCGGCCGGATTGCAGACCCTCGATACCCGGCCGCTACCCGGCGGCATTTATGAAGTGGAAGTGCGCCTGATCGAGGACGGCCAGATCACCTCCAGCACACAGGAGCTGATCTACAAACCCAACAATTGGCGCAATCACGACGAGCGCTGGCGCTACAACCTGTTTGCCGGCCGTGAATCCAAGGTGCTCAGTAACTGGGACGAGCAGGACGACGGCGACATGACCGCGGGCGCGGCCTTCAACTTTCTGCTGCACCCGCGGGTCATCCTGGGCTTAAGCGGGCGGCAGGTGCGCGACACGTTGCAATACGGCACGTCGGTCGATTGGGCGATCGTCAACAATGCCAATCTCTTTGCCAACGTCTACCAGACCGAAGACTACGGCACCGGCCTCGATGTGCAGGGGCTCTGGTCCTATGGCAGCGGCAGCCTCGTCGCCAGCCACACCCGCAGCTGGCTCGACACGACCCGACTCTACGACACCTTGCCCGATGGTACGCGGGTGCGGCAGCGCAACGTGTTTGTCGGCCAGACCAGCAACTCTTCGTTGTCGGTGAATCATCGGCTCGACAGTAAAAATTCCCTCAACGCCCGGGTCTCCCACAGTGAAGGCAACACCGAAGGCACCGGCGTCGATCTCGGCTGGACCCAGCGCACGCGCCTGTTCGGCAGCGATGCCAACTGGCGGCTGTCGCTGTTCGATCGGCCTGGCAGTTACAGCTCCGGTGACGATAGAAATCGTGGCGTCGACTTGAGCCTGACCCTGGCCTTGGGCGGGCCGGGTGAGCAGATCTCCGGCAGCATCGGCTCGCGCACCGACCGCGATGGCGGTCGGGACAACAATGCCTCGGTCACCTACCGCAAGGACTTGCAGGATCACCTGCTGCAAAGCGTTTCGGCGACAGCCATCACCGACACTTACGGCATCGGTCTGAACGCCATGGCGACCATGACCTCGGACCTGATCAACGGCGACGGTTTCATTCAGCGCTCGTCCTACAACAACGACCTCACCGGTGGCCTGAACCTGGACAGCACCGTGGCCGTTGGCGGACAGAAAATGGTCATGACCAGCCAGTACCACCGTAACGGCGCCGGCATGATCATCGACGTGGAGTCCGATATCGAGGGCATTGCCCTGCGTGCCGACGACCTCAGTGGCGGCAGCGCGGTGCTGCGCCCGGGGCGAAATTTCGTGCCGATCACCGCCTACAGAAGCAGCTCGGTGAGCTTCGATTTCGAGGGCAATCATGTGCCTGCCGCGACCATCCAGCCCGCCCGTTCGAGCTATCACCTGAACAAGGGTGGCGTGGAATATCGCCAGGTCCGCGTGATGAAAACCCTCACCGTGCTCGGCCGCTTGATCGACCCCCAGGGCAATCCGCTCAAGGGCCACCACATCATCAACCACGCCAGCCGCGGCGTGAGTGAAGTGGACGGGTTTTTCTCCATGGAAATGAACGCAGGCTCACCGACGCTGGAGGTGCGCCACGGCAACCAGTTGCTCTGCCAGTTCCGCCTGGACCCGAGCCTTGGGCGCACTGAAAACAACGTGTTGATGATCGGCGATCTGCGCTGCACGCCGGATACGTTGGCGGGTATCGGGCAGGCGGAAGGGGAGGCGGGTTAAACCGTCTCGGACGTATTTCAAGGGGGCAGGACAGTGACGTTTTTTTTCGTATTACCGAAGCGGTTGCGTGGCAGCGCCGCGTGTTTTTTCAGCTTGGCGATGCTGCTGCCGGCTTCCGTGGAGGCGGTAACTCAGCAAATCAGCGCCACCTTCCGGCCGGATCCGACAAACCCGCAGTACAACGAATTCATCAACAAAACGCCGAACAGCGGATTTTGCCTGGATAACCCATCGCAATGCCGCGAAGCCAATTTATTCAGCCTCCGACTACCGATTCCTTCCCATTCGATTGGCACGATCCAGGGACTGCATTCGGATCCACGCCAGGGAGCCATGTTCAATATACCCTCGGACTGGCAGGACATTGTTGTGACGCATCCCACCGCGCCGCCGCAAGTTGTCAAATTCCGGGTTGCAGGTATGGGCGTCGCCTACATGCTGCCACTTCCCGCACCAGAATTGACGAATGGGGCCGGGCACAATTTTGTGTGGGAACACGGAATCTGGATGCACGCGGGGCCACCTTGCACAGGTCTTGACGGGGCGGGCGATGACATTGGTTTCAACAGCTTCTGGAGACACCCGGTGGGTGCCGGGGTGTGTGCCAAGCGTGCGCTTGTCAATATCCCACAGCCCTTTCGTTATCTGACATTCGACATCACCTATGAGCTGACGACCCCCAACCCGCTGCAAATGGTCGCGGGTCAGTACACCGGCCAGCACGTGTTTCAAGTAGGTCCCCATAAGGATTTTGATCTCGGCGACATCATGCAGCCCGAAGACAACGTGATCGTGCTCGACTTTGTGCTGGATGTTGAACACATATTGAAAGTTGAGATTCCTCCTGGTGGTAACCGCGTTGAATTGGAACCCCAGAATGGCTGGCAGAGCTGGTTGCAACAAGGCCTGAAACCGACGCGTCTGTTCCGCGACCAGACATTCAGTATTTCCACCAGTTCGCGTTTCAAAATGAACCTGGAATGCCAGTACTCACAAGACAGCAAGACCTGCTCTTTGTATGAGCCCCGGTCCGGACATGGGGTACCGCTATTGGTCAGCGTGAGCCTGCCCCATGGGTTGACCGACGCTGACGGGCAAACCATCAACCGCCGCAGGTTATTGCTGGATGGCAGCGGTACCGAACTATTCCAACCAGGCATCTATGTGGACCGTAAACCGGGAACGCTGCATTTCGAGATTGCCCAGAACGAAGTTGCGGAAATGATCAAGCCGCGACAACTGCGGCATTACTCGGGCCAGGTCACGATTATCTGGGACTCCGAAGTCTAGGTCTTTGCGTTATTGCACATCCATTCGACGAGGTACAGGACGATGAAACGTCTGTTGGCAACTGTTGGTTTTTGTCTGCTCACCCAGGTGGCCCAGGCCGCCCCGAACATCAATATCGGCACCGTGTATGACTATCTGGACGGGGACAAAAGTACCTTCTTGAAACGCGTTTTCAATGGCGGCGACAGTACGGCGTTCGTCAAGGTCAACATCCTCGAGATTCTCTACAGCGCCGATGGCACATCCCAGGAAGTGCCGCTCAAGACCCATGCCGACGGCAATTCCCGCGATGGCCTGATGGCCAGCCCGGCGCGGCTGATCGTGCCGGCCAACGGCATGCAGGGCACCCGCCTGTTGTTCATGGGCGAGCGTGACAAAGAGCGCTATTTCCGCGTGCGTTTCGTGCCGGTGGTACCCGAGAAAGAGGATGAGTTCGCGGTCTCCAGTGAAGAGCGCGATGACTATAAAAAGGAATTGTCCGCCGGGGTCACCGTGTTGGCCGGTTATGGCGCGGTGTTTTTTGTCCGGCCCAAGGACACGGTTTTCAACAGTGCCATCGAGAATGACCCGGGCAACTATCGAATCCGCAACAACGGCAATTCCGTCGTGGTGGTCGATGAGTTTCGCGACTGCTCGATCAAGAACGAACAAGACTGCCAACCCACCACCAAACACCACATTCTCGCGGGCCGCACGTTCACCTTCGAAAAACAGGCGGGTCGTCAGTACCACTTCACGCTGGTGGAAGGCCAGAGCAGCAAAAAACTTGATGTGAAGGGATAACGCCATGTTCAAGAAGCTTTCACGGGTGCTTGTTGCTACGACCTTTGCGTGGGCCAGCTTGTCGGCATTTGCGGCCCGGGAAGTGCAAACGTTCGACGTGTTCGTCACCATTCCGACCCTGGGGTTTTACGTCATTCCCGCTGACCCCGGCTGGATCCACCGCGAACAACAACTGCCCTGGAACCTGAGCGCCTCGACGCTGGGCGGCTTGCGCAAGTATTTCGACGTCAAGAACGAAGCGGGCGCCATAGAGGCCAGGCTTGAAGGTCGGCCCTATTTGTCCAACGGATTCGCGGCCCAAGACATCGGCTTGCAGGTGCTGTTCAACGGCACGGCTTTGAGCGAACTGCAAAGCAGCGAAGTGGTTTCCCTGAGCGATGCGGCGCCGGGTAAACGGGTGTTGCTGGAAATCCTGCCCATGCCACCTGCCGATGGAGTCTACAAACCCGGCAGCTATTTTGGCAGCGTCAATTTGATCTTCAATGCAGTATTGCCGGAGGCTTGAGTGAAAGGCGATGAACTTCAAAAAAATATCAGGAAAAACCAGCCGTTTAGCCTGGGTCATGGTGTTGCTTGCAGGGAGCATTGAACCAGCGATGGGTGCTTCCACGGACATCAAGGCGCTGTTTCGGCCGGATTCATCGAAGCCCATGGACAACAAGTTTATCAATCAAACACCGAACAGTGGGTATTGCGTGTCCAACCCCGTCGAGTGTAATCGGCTGAACATGTTCAGCATTCGGCTACCCCTGAGGTTCGAGTCAACCAGGCCGCTTCTGCCTGACACTGATCCACGCAGTAATGCCATCTTTAGCGTGCCGGCACAGTGGCGCTCCCTGACGGTGAGGAACATCAGTACAGGAGAGTCGGAGCAAGTGGAAGTACGCATTGCAGGGTTCGGCTCACAGTACAGTCTAAGCGATACGGCCGCCAATCTGACAGGGGCCCCGGAAGGTGAAGCGCACCAGAGATTGTGGACCCAATCGAGCTGGGTCTATGCCCCCCCGCCCTGCGTGTACAGTGGCGTTGGATTCTACTCCCCTTACTCCTACTCTTTTTTCTGGAGGACGCCTGTCGCGGGTACCTGTCTCAAGTCGACCCTGTTTCCCATTCCGGCAATGGCTTACAACTATCTGGATTTCGCCTACGAACTTCGAACGCCGAATCCGCTGGGCATGTCATCAGGTTCTTATACGGGTGCCTTGAGTTATCGCGTCGGCCCCGGGGGCGACTTCGATATGGGCGATGTCATGGTTCCCAACGATACCGAGATGCTCTTGAACTTTGAGCTGGAGGTTCAGCACACGTTGAAAGTCGAAGTGCCACCGGGCGGCAATCGCGTGGAGCTGGTCCCCCAGGGTGGCTGGCAATCCTGGCTCACCCAGGGGCGCAAGCCGACGCGCCTGTTGCGCGACCAGACGTTCAACATCTCCGCCAGCTCACGGTTCAAGATGAGCCTGGAATGCCAGCACTCACAAGACAGCAAGACCTGCTCGTTGTATGAACCCCTGTCCGGTCACGCCGTCCCGCTGTTGATCAGCGTGAGCCTGCCCCATGGGTTGACCGACGCTGATGGGTTAGCCGTCAATCGCCGCCGGTTGTTGATGGATGGCAGCGGTACCGAACTGTTTCAGCCAGGCATCTATGTGGACCGCAAAGTGGGAACGCTGCATTTCGAGATTGCCCCGGACGAAGTCGGGGAGATGATCAAGCCGCGACAGTCACGACAGTATTCGGGTTGGGTCAATGTCATCTGGGATTCGGAGGTATGAATGCACGCCCCTGAAGGTGACCTTCAGGGGCGTATCCTGGCCAGGGATCGACTACTGCCCGGCGCGTTGCAGGGCCTCACGGGTCAACCGCCTGCTCAGTTGTTGTTCCTCGTAACCGATGTCGTTTTGTAACCCTTCGTACACCGCGTCGCTCATTCGCTCTGCGGTGAGCACGGTGGTTGGCGCAACATTGAGTTGCGTGGCGAGGTCCAGCAACCTTTGCTTGCTCATTTGTCGTTGCTCAATCGACGATCCTGGCGATTCAGACCAGGCGCGTTGTGCGTCCCGCAGTTCTTCGAGTAGATCGTTTTTGAGCTCGAAATTTCGGGCATTACGCTGGAACTCACGCGGGTAAGTGTTGCGCAGGTAGGTTTCCCAGAATGTCTGGGTGAGCATGTCGTTGATCAAGCCATCGCCTTCTCCCATCGAAATCACCGTATCAAAAGCGGTGTCGAGGGTCTCGGCACTGACACCGGCAACTTCTCGATAAAGCATTGCCTGCGATTGCCACGGCAGACCCAGGCGCTCAGCCAGTCCGGTTTCATAGGCCAGGTACACTTCGACTTCATCGGGCGTACCGGTACGACTGCCGAAATCCGCTCGGGCGATGTCATCGACCCGCATCAGGCGCGCGGCACCTTTTGCCAGCGTGACCAGTTGGCTTTCCAGGACGGTGGCCGACGTCGACAAGGCATAGGCTTCGGCTGCGAGCACCTTGATGCCCATGTGGTTGAACACCTGGGCCCCGGCATCGGCGCAGGTGGTAGGCGATGTTGCCATCTCGAACAGCTCTGTGCGCAGGTCACTGTCCAGGTCCATGGCTTCGATCATCCGCCACACCCTATCACTGAGTTGTTGGCGCAGGTCACCTCCCGCAAGATAATCGGCAGACCGCGTCTGCTTCTGGATCAAGGCGAAAAAATCTTCGGCGCCCGGCTCGTTCATCAAGTCGTGCCAGGCTTCCACTCTGAAAGTCCCCAATCCGGTCGCCTGGTCGCTCCACCACTGGGAGTCGTCCGACATGGGCCATTGATCGATCGCTCGATCGGCCATGGCCGAATAGACCTGCTCGGCATTCAGGCCTACCGAGCGTCTGTAGTCCTGGTAGGCGATACGATTGGCGTCCGAGAGGTCTTTCACATAGAGCCGTGCCCGCGCCACGAGGCGCGCGTCATCGGAACCCGGTACCACGCTTGGAATCTCGGTGAGCGGGTTTTGCATCAGGTCCAGTAGAAAACCCCGCGGCCGGCGCTTGTTGAGCAGGCCCTCAGGCCAGGTGGTCGCGCCGGTGTTGCTCAAGCTCAGGATCTTCAGTTTTGGCATGCGCTCCACGTTTGGCATCAATCCCAGCTGCGGGTTGTCGTCCAGCCTGATGGTTTCCATGCGCGTCAGGTGCTTGAGGTGCTCGACAGCGCGCGGCGTCAACCTGATCCGGTTGCTCATCAGGCGCAGGGTTCGCAGATAGTGCATGGCGCCGATACCTTCCGGCAGTTGCGTCAGTTGGCAGCCCCTGGCACTCAGTTGTCGCAGTTTCGAAAAGTTTTTCAGCAGGCCGCCGGCGTTGGCGGAAAACGTCGTGCGATCCAGGTTCAGGGTTTCTATCTGATCGAGGAAGCGCTGGATATCCGGCAGCTTTTTCCACCACAACTCGAGATCGTAGCGGCTTAATTCGGCTGAGAGGTCCAATACGTAGCCGTCTTCAAGGCGCGTGCTGCGCTCGCCGAACACGGTCGACTTCCTTTCGAAACATTGCATGAGCCGGTCGGCAATATGCTGCCCACCACCGTTTAAAAACCCGTTCCTGTCAGGGCCCCAGTGCTCCGGTTGCTGGTCGCGCCATTTGTCGAGAATTTCACCCAGCTCGTACTGTTCGCGTTCCAGGCGTTTGAGCGTCTCGAGCGCTTCGTCTGGCTCGCCCAGCGAATCTACAAATACCGCGACCTCCCGTTCATTGAAATGCGGATAGATCTCTCGCACCCGTTCTTCCGGCGTATCTGCAACGGTAGAAAGGCTCGGGCCACGCAGTAACCGTTCGGTCTGCAAATCCTGGGTCGCGCGAATCGGTGGCTCGGCCAGCACGGTCCGACGTTCAGCCGGTGCCTCGGTTTTCACCATCACCCACTGCTTGAATTGGGCGCCCTGGCCGGGTCGATAGCCCAGGCGAGCACGTTGGTCGGCGGGTAGCGCGTTGAGGACTGCCTGGTAAAAATCATCGGCTGCATGCAGTGGGGTGTTTGAGGCGTCATAAACGGCATATTTTCCCGGCTGCTCCCTGATCAGTTTGCGCAGGGTCGAAGCGTCCTCAGGGCCAACACTGCAACGCAAGTCACCGTCGTAGGTGCCGTCATGGACTTCGATACGCAAATCACCGAACGAATCGGTGAAAACCCTCAGGGTGTTCAGCACCAAACGTTCCGTGTCCGCCACCATCTGCACATCATCCTGGAACCCTTCGTAGGCATGATTGGTTTGTGCTTCGAAGGCTGCTTCACGGGCCAGGGATTTCAGGCGCAACGGTATCTGTTGATGGTCCGTCATGCGTTCAAACTCGGTGGCGCTGGCACGGGTCAGCAGCGTCTGCGCCACATTGGCCGGCAAGTCCGGGAACGTGGTGCAAAGCAGTTGAACGGAGGGGGTGTCGGAGCTTTGCGCAGCCCGGTAGAGCTGATTGAAAATATCCGGTTCGAGGCTGTTGGCCAGATCAGCCAGGCGATTGCGCAAGGCCTGAAGCTGCTCCTGCTTGGCGGGGTGACTGCCGATCAAGTCGCGCAGTTCTTCGTTACTCAGAAAATCGACAAGGCTTTGTGGCAGTTCACCGCTGGTGATGTGAGAGAGGCTGACGGACAGGGTTTGCGCCGGCGTAGCCTCGGCATTGCCATAGTGACGAGAGTGTCCTGTGAGATCGGCGTTTTCGTAGACCTTCAGGGCTTTTTCCGTGGGCCAGCCTTCCAGATAAGTCGCCAGCGGTTCGAACCAGTAAGCGGTCGGTTCTAGCGCGTCGCCGGTGCGGATGTTTTCGATGGCTTGGCGGGTCTGCTTCTGCAGTTGCAAGCGCTTGAGGCTGTCCGCCAGGAGCGGTGGTGGCGGGGTGTTGTCGACGTACATCCGGCGCAGCTCGCCGTCCTCGGTACCACTGATTATGCGGGTTTGCTCAAGCTCGGTATCACTGAATCCGTCCACGCCATGGCCGAGTCGACGCATCAGCGTCGGGCTGTCCCAGGTTCGCGGGTTTTCAGCTTCATGGGTCCAGGCGCCCAGGCCATTGTGCTCAAGCTCAGGTGAATAGGCGTTCGGGCGCTGTGGGTGCTTGATACGATAGCGCTGTGTTATCGGGTCTTGCCGCTGGACTTCGTAATGCTGGTTATCCAGCGCCAGGATGTGCTTGCCTTCGTGGGTGTGCAGTCCCAATGCATTGGGTTGGCTGTCGGCCGGCAACTTGAAATCTGGTAATGCGTAGGGGGTGAGATCGGGGTTCCACAGGCGGGTCTGACCCTCGGGGAGTACGACAGGCTTCAGGCTTTCGATGAATGCCGAGAGCCTCAGCCGGGGGATTTTCCCAAGCTCGGCCCCCGCCGCGAAAATCGCCAACTCCACGACATTGGTCACCACGGACACGATATGTTCGGCGGCTTCGATCCACAAGCCTTCGGCCAGGTCTACCAACGACTCGATAACGTCACTGGTGATCTGGTAGGCGGTATAGGCCATCATCAATTCGCCCAGGCCGGGTACGAACGGGGTGAGGACCATCAGCGCGACATTGAAGATGTCGGAAACTATTTTTTTGAAATTGTCCCACCAGGCCCAGCGGGCATTGCTGTCGGTGTCGGCGGTGGACACGGCAATGTGCTTGGCGTCGTTAAGGATCTTGTTCAGTTTTTTCTGAAAGAGATGTTCCCAGAGGTCACCGCTGACCGGTGTCACCGCAAACTGCAGGTGCGGGGTAGGCACGGGCTCCTCGCGCCATGTCGGACGTTGATCCAGGGGCTCCTTCTGATGCCATTCAATTGTGAACAGACGTTGCTGCAGCCCGGCAAAAAACGCCCCGCGCTCGGGCTGATCGACGAACTGGCTGAAGTATTGACGATAGGTCATGCCGCTGGAAGGGATGAAGTTGTTATCGCGCAACTGGCGGGTCAGTTCGTTCAGGAAGTCGGTGACCGACGGGTACTCCTTCAGGGGATGTTCCGGATCATGAGGGAGGTAAGCGATGATCGGCGCGACCTCGCGGGTTCGCTCAAGGTCTGGCGAAATCACCACGATGCCGGTCAGCGCCGTACCCATGATCGACAATTCGCCGAACTGTACTATTTTGCCCTTGAAGGTGAGGTTGCGCTGGCCATCGAGCATGGCCAGTACGAGCTGAAGGGTGTCGCGCTGAATGTCGCCAGTCATCACGGCCAGTTGTGCAGCCGCCGTGAACGCGGCTTTTTGGCTTTTGACCACGCTGCGTTTCAGGTAAGTCTCTGCGACCGGATCGCCGGGTAGCAAAAAGCTTTCAAGGTGTTCGGTGTATTGCGCGCCGATGTCCAGTTCGCGACACAGGGTCTGGAACTGGGCAATCGACATTTTGCGTTTGATCGGTTTGATGTCGAACAGTCCGCGTTCATCGGGCTGACTGATGAAATCGGAATCCGCTTCGCAGGTTTCGGAGAGAGCGAAGTTATGCAATGCGGCGTCCAGCAGGGAAACAGTACGAGTGGTGACGCCACTTGAGATATTGAGGGCATACCAGGGTCGTTCTTTAGGCAAGTAAAGATGTAAGTAAGTTGTTCGAACGTCGTCATCGACGCCGTATTGTTTTTTCAGTGCAGCACTTAATAGCGGTTCGGCGAATTCGTAAATATTTTGTAGCTTGTCCAGGGCCTTATCGACCTCGTTGTGTGTTGCCCAGAGTTCCAGGTTGGCATTTTTCAGCCGGTTGTGATTGTAGTTCGAGGCTGTCGTGACCCAGCGCGAGGGCCCCTTTTTAGCGGCGTCCAGTGCCTGTATCCGCTGCAGGGAAGCCGCCTGGATGACAGAAGGAATTCGATTTTTAATGAAGTCGTAGTGGCGGCCATTATTATCGGTTGTACGTCCTTGTAGTTCATTCACTTTTAATAAACCTTGAGTACCAATGGAAGTCACCAGCCTATCTTCCATCGCCCAAAGTAAAAGTCTGAATTCTTGCTGTTAAACCGCTGTTCGTCCGTACGAAACAGCGGGATTTTCCATGCCGAAAATAATTAATTACTACCCGGGTTCCTCAACGCCGTGCCACCTCTACGGGCAGGCACTGTGTATTACTCCCTGGTTGCAAATAAGGGGTGAGGATCGGCGCCATGCCTTTGAGCACTTGGGTTGGCAACGCCGAAGTGAACGTGAACGCCTCGGCCGAGCGCCCCGGCACGAATGCCGTCAGGGTGCCGAAATGATGGTCGCCGATGTAGAACACGAACGTGGCCGTGCGGTTGAGTGACTTGGAGCTGAGAATTCGCCCACCGGAGCCAATGGCTTCGATACGGTTGTCGCCGGTGCCGGTCTTGCCGCCCATGGCCAACGCCTTGCCATCCGGGGTGATGAAACTGCCGGATACACGTCTGGCCGTACCGGCGTCCACCACCTGCGACAAGGCTTCGCGCATGGCCGTGGCGACTTCGGATGGCATCACCCGTTTGCCGACGTCCGGGTCGTTGATCAGCTTGGTTTCGTAGGGTGTGTTCGCCGCGAAGTGCAGGCTGTCGATGCGCAGGGTCGGCATGCGCACACCGTCGTTGAGGATGGTGCCGATCAGCTCGGCCAGCGCCGCCGGCCGGTCACCGGAGCTGCCGATGGCAGTGGCCAGCGAGGGCACCAGGTGATCGAACGGATAGCCAACTTTCTGCCAGCGCTGGTGGATGTCGAGGAACGCTTCGATTTCCAGGATGGTGCGGATACGGTTGTCACGTGCGCCCTTGTGACGGCTCTTGAACAACCAGCTGTAGACTTCCTGGCGCTCGAACTGGCTGGCCTTGACGATGTCCTTGAACGTGGCGTCCGGGTGGGTCAGCAGGTAGCCCATCATCCACAGGTCCAACGGGTGGACCTTGGCGATGAAGCCCTGGTCGGGCAAGTCGTAGGTGCCGGGACCATAGGCGAGGTACAGGCGTTCGAGGCGCTCGTCGGTGAGTTTCTCCTTGTCGGTGGACTTTTCGCCTGTGAGGTGCGAACGCACAAAGGTGTTGAAACTTTGCTGGCTGGCGTGGGGTAACAGGTAACGGTGTACGGCGGCCAGGCGGATGGGCGTCGGGCGCATGCTGTCGAGGAAGGTCTCGAGCCGCGCCTGGGTGTCCTTGTTCTTGTATTTCTTCCAGAACTTGAGCAGGAACGACGTGCCTTCGCGGTCGGCGAACGAGGCCAGGTATTCCTGGCGCCGAGGGTCGCGATCATCCTTGAGCAGTTCGGCCCGGTTGTTGGGGCCCGAATAGGTGGTGTAGCGCACCAGGTCGCGCATCAGGCGAATGAACGGCAGGTTGATCGACTCACGCAGGGAATCGCGCAAGGTCGGGTTGCGCCCGTTGTCTTCCTTGCGGAAGTTATGAAACACATGCAAGCCGCCACCGGTGAAAAACGCTTCGCCGGGGCTGGCGGAGTACTTGCGATCCAGCGCGGCGCCGAGCATGGGTTGCAGGCTGTGGTCCTTGTTCTGGATCAGGTAGTCGACCACCCAGCGGCTCAGGCGATCCTGCTCCGGCACCTCGACTTTCTTCAGGTCCGGGACACTCATCTCGGCATATTTGTCGTGCAACTCGGCAATGATCTGCAGGTAAGTGGTCAGCACGCGCATTTTTGCCGTGGAGCCCAGTTCCAGTTTGCTGCCTTCATTGATGTCGAACGGCTGGTCGGTGCTGTCGGTCTGCACCCGCACCCGCGAGCCATCCGGGGTCAGTTCGAACAGGGTGAAGCTGTAGCGCACCTGGGTGGTGCTGGTGGGGGTCAGCAAGCGTTCGCCCATCAGGCCGATTTCAGCGGCATAGGCAGGGTCGGCCAGGCGCTTGAGGTAGGCGGTGGCCTGGGTTTGCAGGTCGCCTTGCAGGGTGCTGGTGGCCGAGAGGTCGAGCCGGTCGAGATCGTACAGCGGACGATTGAGCAGCCCGGCCAGGCGGCTGCGTGCCACGCTGATGCCCTTGTTGGTTTCGATCGGTTGAATGGTCGGTTGGGTGGCCCAGTCGCGATAGGTCACTTTGCTCGCCAATGCCGCGGCGGCAAAGGGCGCATCGATCACGCCGTTCTGTGCAAGCAGGCGAATGTGGCTGTCGGTGAGGTCGGCCAGTTCATCGCGACCCTTGGTCAGGTAATGGGAAGGACGGCGTTGGGCAATCATCAAGGACAGCATTTCGCGCAGGGCCAGGCCTTTGTCCGCCAGGCTCTTTGCATCCGTGGCATCGCTCGCCAGGGTTTTGTTGGCCGTGTTGAAGTCGGCGCCGTACCACACGCGCAAGCCCTCAGCCATGCCATGGACCTCACCGTGGCCCGGCACCGCCGACAGCGGCACGCTATTGAGGTAGTCGCGCACCACGTTCTGCCGGGCGATGAGCGTTTGCGGCCCATCCTGATAGGCGCGCACGGTGGCGGAAATCATCTGGCGAATCTTTTCCCCGCCCGACACGGTCAATCCGTCGGGTGAGTGCCGATACTTCTCCAGTTGCGTGGCCAGGGTACTGCCGCCTGCCGATTGACCGGGCAGGTGCAGCATCTTGGCGACCTGGGTATAGGCCGCCATGCCGAATCGCGGCCAGTCCACAGCCGGGTTGGCCAGGGGCTGGCGTGGGTCGAGCAGAAAGCGGTTTTCGATGAACAGCAGGCTGTTGACCACCACCGGCGGGATCGCCTCGAAGCTGGAATAGAGCTGTTGCGGATACTTGTACTGGTACAGGGGATTGGCGCGGCAATCGGTGATCGACAATCCCGCCTGGATTTTCTCCGCATAAGGCACGAACAGGCCCTTGCCCGTGTAGTCCATCAGGGCAGGAGAAAACCGGGTCTGGGCGGAAATCACGTAATCACGCTTGAGCAGGCGCGGCAGGAACTCGCCCAGCGAGCTGTAACCCAGGCGCAAATCGAAGGGGCCAGCGCCAGGGTAGCGGATCGAGTCGGTGGGACCGGGTTTGAGTTCATAGCTCAGGGTCTTGGCGAACTTGCTGGCTTCCCGAGCTTGAAACCGTGACGTGCGCATCTCCTTGGACGCCGCGAGGCCCAGGACAATTGCAATGATCACCACTAACAGCCAAAACGCTTTCCAGCCGTGCTTGACGCGACTGCGAGGAGGTTTTTCAGGTATTGGCGCTTCATCCACAGGTTCAGTCTGGACCACGTTTTTACTCGAATCGGTTTGTTCTAAAGCGCCCATAGTCGATTGATCCATTCACGCGCAGATTGATCGGACTTGTCTGAAGCTTAGTAGGAGCTGCCGCAGGCTGCGATCTTTTGATCCTGCTTTCACACAACAAAGTCAAAGGATCGCAGCCTCGTTGCACTCGGCAGCTCCTACAGGGCCGATCCAGAGGCGTCCAGAGCATTACCGAAACATGACGACGCACCAATACCGTGCAATACTCGCCGCCGTTTCAAAAGCGAAAAATCCTACAAAGCCTAGGCAATCCATCTCCGTAGATAGCGCTTTTACCGAGATTTACACCTGATTTTTGTGATTTATAGAGTGAAAATCTCTGTCGCGAGCTTTTTATACTGCACCCCCCGCTGATCGCGCAGGTTTTGCCCTGCAAGACGGTTCTGCCCATGAAGCAGGATCGGTTACGGGAGGCGCTGGCTTATCGGTCAACGCTTCGCCGCTCGGTGGATATATCCAATAACAAGACGAGGTTGTACCCCATGCCCGTAGGCAATCAGTTGCCCCACGGCGAGACCGCTCAAGGCGGCCCGCTCAAACGCGAACTCGGCGAACGGCATATTCGCTTGATGGCGCTCGGTGCCTGTATCGGCGTCGGTCTGTTCCTGGGTTCGGCCAAGGCCATCGAAATGGCTGGCCCGGCCATCATGCTGTCCTACATCATTGGCGGCCTGGCCATCCTGGTGATCATGCGCGCGCTCGGCGAAATGGCCGTGCACAACCCGGTCGCCGGCTCGTTCAGCCGTTACGCCCAGGACTACCTCGGCCCGCTGGCGGGCTTCCTCACCGGCTGGAACTACTGGTTCCTGTGGCTGGTGACCTGTGTCGCGGAAATCACCGCCGTGGCGGTGTACATGGGCGTGTGGTTCCCCGATGTGCCGCGCTGGATCTGGGCGCTCGCCGCGCTGGTCAGCATGGGCTCGATCAACCTGATCGCGGTGAAAGCCTTCGGTGAATTCGAATTCTGGTTCGCCCTGATCAAGATCGTCACCATCATTGCGATGGTATTGGGTGGTATCGGCATCATCGCCTTCGGTTTCGGCAACGACGGTGTGGCCCTGGGGATTTCCAATCTCTGGACCCACGGTGGTTTCATGCCAAACGGCGTGCAGGGCGTGTTGATGTCCCTGCAAATGGTCATGTTCGCCTACCTCGGCGTGGAGATGATCGGCCTGACCGCCGGTGAAGCGAAAAACCCGCAGAAGACCATTCCCAGCGCCATCGGCTCGGTGTTCTGGCGGATCCTGCTGTTCTACGTTGGCGCGTTGTTCGTGATCCTGTCGATCTACCCGTGGAACGAAATTGGCACCCAGGGCAGTCCGTTTGTGATGACCTTCGAGCGCCTGGGCATCAAGACCGCCGCTGGCATCATCAACTTCGTGGTGATCACGGCCGCGCTGTCGTCCTGCAATGGCGGCATCTTCAGCACCGGGCGCATGCTCTACAGCCTGGCGCAGAACGGCCAGGCCCCAGCCGGTTTCGCCAAGACCTCCAGCAACGGCGTGCCGCGTCGCGCCTTGCTGCTGTCGATCGGCGCCCTGCTGCTGGGCGTGCTGCTTAATTACCTGGTGCCTGAGAAGGTGTTTGTCTGGGTGACGGCGATTGCCACCTTCGGCGCGATCTGGACCTGGGTGATGATCCTGCTGGCCCAGCTCAAGTTCCGCAGAGGCCTGAGCGCCAGCGAGCGTGCCGGCCTCAAGTACCGTATGTGGCTGTTCCCGATCAGCTCTTACCTGGCGCTGGCGTTCCTGGTGCTGGTGGTCGGCCTGATGGCGTACTTCCCGGACACCCGCGTGGCGCTATATGTGGGCCCGGCGTTCCTGGTGCTGCTGACGGTGTTGTTCTATGTGTTCAAGCTGCAACCGACCAATGCGACGCAAGGTGCGGTGGGTTCGGCTTCGTAAGTCGTAACGCCTGAAATGCAAAAGCCCCGGTCAAATGATCGGGGCTTTTTTCATCCTGTAGCTGGCTTGTCGGGTCGCCGCATCGCAGCGAAGAAGCCCGAAAGGCCAGCGCAATACTCAAGACCGCCTTCGCCGGCAAGCCGGGCTCCTACAATGTTTTATGTTTGGCACGGATCCGTGGCTGTCCTCGCTCCCACAGGGGATCACCAGTGCACACAGATCTTGTGCACGGCGCCAATCAAAATGTGGGAGTGAGCTTGCTCGCGATGACTGCTGATCAGTCAATATAGATGCCGCCAGACCCACCGCCATCGCGAGCAAGCTTGCTCCTACAAGGGATCTCCAGTGCACACAGATCTTGTGCACGGCGCCAATCAAAATGTGGGAGCGAGCTTGCTCGCGATGACTGCTGATCAGTCAATCAAGATGTCATCTGACCCACCGCTTTCGCGAGCAAGCTCGCTCCCACAGGGGATCACCAGCGCGCACAGATCTTGGGCACGACGCCAATCAACCTGAGCTGGCTTGGCAGCGAAGGTGCGATGCGGCGACTCGACAAGCCAGCTCCTACAAGGCGGCGACGGCGGGAGCCGGTCGATTCAAGCGCTTGTTGAATTCCAGCCACGCCCCCAGCAACGCCATCAACCCGGCCCCCACCAACGCGGTGAAGACCTGCATGGCGAACGCATCGTCCGTCAGCGCATTGAGCATGTCCGCCAGGGGCGCCAGCAACACGCCCAGGCAGAAGATCTCCAGGGAAAAACGCCCCATGCGGCAGCATTGCTGTGCCAGCCAGTTTTGCGTCCAGCCGGTGTCGGGCAACAGTTTCGCGGCGACGTAGGCCAGCGCGAGAAAGTGCAACAGGCGCACAGGCGACAGGTTGGTCTTGCTGATCGGGTACAGCAGATTGCTCAGGCTCGCAGGCATCAGGGCGTCGTGGATCTGCGGCCAGCGCCAGGCGACCGTCAGCACCGCGGCGATCAATGCATACACCGCCGCCGTCATGAACAATGGCTGGCGCACCAGCGGCCGGGTGTCGGGCAAACGTGGGCGTTGCGCATGAATCGCCGCCGCGCCGCCGAGGATAAACAGCAGTTGCCAGGCCACGGGGTTGAAGTACCACACGCCATCCTTGATCGCGGCCAGGTTCCAGCCAAACAACGGTACGGTCAGGTACAGCGCAAAGGACACCGCCACCACCGGCCAGACCTTGCGCACCAGTATCGGCAGCACCAGCGGCAGGCCCGCCAGCAGCACGATGTACAGCGGCAGCGGGTCCATCAGGTTCGGTTTGAAGCGCAACAGGAGCTCATCGATCAAGGCCTGCTGGGGGTCGCTGATGAAATGGTGCATGCCCATTTCTTCCACCAGGTCGCGGGTTTCCACATGGCTGTTGGCGAAGAACACAATGCCCATCAGCATCGCCAGCAGGAAGATGTGCACCACATAGAGCACCCAGGCGCGGCGCAGGATTTTCACCCAGGCGATCAGCAAACCTTCCCGCGCAAGGACTTTGCCGTAGGCCAGGACGGCCGCGTAACCGGCCAGGAACACGAAGACTTCGGCGGCATCGCTGAAGCCGAAGTTGCGCAGGGTGATTTGACCCAAGGGGTTGTGGGGCACGTGATCCCAGAAAATGAAGATCAGTGCCAGGCCGCGAAAAAAATCGATCCGGTGATCGCGCGCTAACGTCATGACGGCAGGCTCGCTGGTAAACAGGTATTGAACAAAGGATGAGCCGAAGGCGCAAAAAGTTGCTTGCCGCCTATTGGCGGCGCGCAGGGTGGACTGATTCGCTGGTAATTGCAAAGGCGGGGTATTGCGGGATGTCTCCTGAGGTGGGCGCAGAGCCAGACCGCTGGTCTGAAAGGTCGGTATTCCTGCGATTTCTGACAGTAGACAAGCTCAAATGTTTGTGTGAGCAGCGTTCAATCGCAGGAGCGTCACGTGAGACTTTCATACAAGGGCTTGTCCAGCTACACCGTGATCGGCGTCGCCAATACGCTGATTCACTGGCAGATCTTTTTTCTCTTGAGCGTGGGCTTCGGCTTGACGCAAGCGGCCAGCAACCTGGCAGCCTTTTGCGTAGCGGCCTCGTTTTCCTTTTATATGAATGCGCTCTATACCTTTGATGCCAAGGCGTCAGTCGGCGGTTACCTGTTGTTCATGCTGGCGATGGGGGCGCTCAGCCTGGGCGTCGGCCATGTCGGCGATGTCTGGCGGTTGCATGGGTTGCTGACCGTGGCGCTGTTTTCTGCGTTGAGCCTGGTGTTCGGTTTCCTGTTTTCCAAGTACGTGGTGTTCCGTGAGCGTGACGTATGAAGGTTTCGCTTATCGTCCCGGTGTTTAACGAAGAACAGGCGATCAATCTGTTTTACCAGGCGGTACGACGAGAGTTGAAACTCGACGCGACCGAAGTCGAGATCGTGTTCATCAATGACGGCAGCTCCGATGGCACGGCCGAACAGGTGGCGGCCCTGGCGCAGGCGGACGAACAGGTCCTGCTGATCAATTTCTCGCGCAATTTCGGCAAGGAACCGGCGCTGTTTGCCGGGCTGGAATATGCCAGCGGCGATGCGGTCATCCCCATGGACGTAGACCTGCAGGACCCGATCAGCGTCATCCCGTTGTTGATCGAACAATGGCAAAAAGGCGCGGATGTGGTACTGGCCAAGCGCCGCGACCGCGCCGCCGACAGTTACTTGAAACGCCACAGCGCAGCGCTGTTCTACCACCTGTTGAATCGAATTTCCTACACCCGGATCGAGGAAAACGTCGGGGATTTCAGGCTGATGGATCGCAAGGTGGTGGACGTGATTCGCACCTTGCCCGAGCATCAATTGTTCATGAAGGGCGTGCTGTCGTGGGCCGGCTTCAACACCGTGGTGGTGGAGTACGAACGCGCCCGGCGGGTGGCGGGGGATAGCAAGTTCAACGGCTGGAAACTGTGGAACCTGGCGCTGGAAGGCGTGACCTCGTTCAGCACGGTGCCGCTGCGGTTATGGACGTATGTCGGCGGATGCGTGTCGATCTTTGCCGTGCTCTATGCGGTGTACATGGTGCTGGACAAGATTTTCTTCGGTAACAGCGTGCCCGGTTACCCTTCGTTGATGACCGCTATTCTGTTTCTCGGCGGCGTTCAACTGATCGGCATCGGCATCCTCGGTGAGTATGTCGGGCGGATCTACATCGAAGCCAAGCACCGGCCGCGCTATGTGGTCAAGGACATCGTCGGCGGCAAAGACAGGCGCAAACCCTAGCATGGGCAGGTTCAGCGATTTCTTCACCAAGGAACTCACTCGACGCCAGGCCTGGCTGTTTTTTCTGCTGGCGACCCTGGTGTACGTGCTGCCGCTGATCATTGCGGATTATCCCTACATCGATGACAACTGGCGCTCGCTGTCGGCCGGCATGGCCTGGGCCAAGGAAGGGCGTCTGTTCGCCGAGTTGTTCTACAACGCGCTGACCTTCAGCAGTGGCGCGCCGAACATTTTTCCGCTGCCGTTGTTGATCGCCACCCTGGCCATGTCCTGGGCACTGACCAGCCTGACCTTTCATCACTTCCGCGAACCGACCTTCGGCTGCTGCCTGGTGCTGTTGCCGCTCTGGTACAACCCGTTCTTCCTGCAGAACCTGACCTACCAGTACGACGGCCCGGTCATGACCTTGAGTGTGGTGGCGGTGATCTACGCCATCACCTTTCGTCACACTTCGCGCAGCCTGCAATGGCTGGTGCCTTCTTTCCTGATTGCGCTGGCGCTGGGCCTGTATCAAATCAGCGTCAATGTGTTTCTCGGCCTGTGCTGTCTTGAAGTGCTCAGGGCGGTCAATGACAAAGTGGCCTGGCCGCGTTGGGGCGGTTTGATCGGCTGGAGAATCGCCCAGCTGTTTCTCGGATGGCTGATTTACCTTGTCAGTGCATACCCCTTCATGGGGCAGGGTCGCACGGTGTTGCTGGACTGGGCAGCGCAGCCTTTGCTGCAGATCCACATCAACATCACGCGGGTACTGGAAAAAGTCGTGCTGCTGTTCCATGGCGGATTTGCCTGGGTGGCGGCCGGGTTGGTGCTCTGTGCCATTGCCGGTGCAGTGTGTTTGGGATTGAGGGTTATCGAGCGCAAGGACAGTGGACCGAAGAAACTGCTGATCGGCCTGCTGTGTGTGCTGACAGTGCCGGTCGTGGTGTTGCTGGTGTCCGGCGTCGCGCTGGTCTTTCGCGACTTCAACGAAGGCGCCAGGACCCTGATGGGATTCGCGGTGTTGCTGGTGCTGCTGTTCTACTTGAGTCACCTGGCCCTGGCCACACTCCACGAACGCTTGCCGCTGTTGTTGCTGGTGCCGCTGCTGGGCATGTTGTCGTTGTCGTTCGCCTATGGCCGGGTCCTGACGGTGCAGAAAGCCTTCGCCGGCAGCGCGCTGAGCAGCCTTGAACATAACATCGCCAGCCATCAACCCTTGCGTGACGCCAAGCGCATCTACATGTCGGTGACCTATTCCGATCACTGGCTGCTGGGGGCGGCGGGTTCGTTCAAGCAGATGCCGGTGTTGCATTACCTGCTGAACGTCGACTTCTACATGCTGGCGGAAAACCTGCCCAAGGTCGGCATCACCAACGTGGTGGCGGAGAAGGAGCGGCGCAATGCGACGCGGGTGGGTTATCTAGGTTACACGCCGTTGGTGGAGAGCCAGTTCTACCGGATCTACCTGATTGGTGATTACGGATTTATCGTGATGAAAGAACCGGCCCCGATCAAATCGCTTCATTGGTAAAGCGCAATGTCGGAGCCGTGAAGGTCAGGCCGCAGCCTCTTCATTGGGCTCGAAACTGTCTGCCCGCGCCATCTGCCACATCCGCGAATAAAACTCGCCATTCACTTCACCGGTCAGCAACTCCCCCGGTTTGAGGAACACATGCAGCTGTGAGAACAGCTTGATCTCGGTGGCCGACATGCGCCGCACCAGGTGCTTGGCCGACAATTGCGATGGATGTTCAAGGCCGGCGGCAGCGAGCATCTCGGCCAGGCCCTTGAGAGTGTTACGGTGGAAGTTGTAGACGCGCTGGGCCTTGTCCGGCACCACCAGCGCGCGCTGACGCAGGGTGTCCTGGGTGGCGACGCCGGTCGGGCATTTGTTGGTGTGGCAACTTTGCGACTGGATGCACCCGATGGCGAACATGAAACCGCGCGCCGAGTTGGCCCAATCGGCACCGATGGCCAGCACGCTGGCGATATCGAACGCACTGACGATCTTGCCGCTGGCACCGAGCTTGATCTTGTCCCGCAGGTTCAGGCCGACCAGGGTGTTGTGCACGAACAGCAGGCCTTCGCGCATCGGCACGCCGATGTGGTCGGTGAATTCCACAGGCGCGGCGCCGGTGCCACCTTCCTTGCCGTCGACCACGATGAAGTCCGGGAGGATGCCGGTTTCCAGCATGGCCTTGGCGATGCCCATGAACTCCCACGGGTGACCCAGGCAAAACTTGAAGCCTACCGGTTTACCACCGGACAGCTCGCGCAGTTGCTGGATGAAATGCATCATCTCGATCGGCGTGGAAAACGCACTGTGGCGGGACGGCGAGATGCAGTCTTCGCCCATCAGGATGCCGCGTGTGTCGGCGATCTCGCGGGTGACCTTGTGCTTGGGCAGGATCCCGCCGTGGCCGGGTTTGGCGCCCTGGCTCATCTTGATTTCGATCATCCGCACCTGGGGCGTTCGGGCCTGTGCGGCGAAACGCTCGGGGTCGAAGCGGCCATCGCTGGTGCGACAGCCGAAGTAGCCGCTGCCCAGTTCCCAGGTCAGGTCGCCACCGTGTTCGCGATGATAAGGGCTGATGCTGCCTTCGCCGGTGTCGTGGGCGAAGTTGCCGAGCTTGGCACCCTGGTTCAACGCGCGGATGGCATTGGCACTGAGCGAGCCGAAGCTCATGGCCGAAATGTTGAACACCGACGCGCAATACGGCTGGGTGCATTGCGGGCCGCCGACCGTGACCCGGAAACCGCTCGGGTCGCTCAAGGGCGCCGGGCGCATCGAGTGGCCGATGAACTCGAAACCCGACTGGTAGACGTCGATCAAGGTGCCGAACGGTTTGTCGGCGCTTTCATTCTTGGCCCTGGAGTAGACCAGCGAGCGCTGGGCCCTGGAAAAGGGCAGGGCGTCGCTGTCGGATTCGAGCAGGTATTGGCGGATTTCCGGACGAATGCCTTCGACCAGATAGCGGATATTGCCCAGGATCGGGTAATTGCGGCGCACTGCGTGGGGGCTTTGCAGCAGATCGAACAGGCCGATCAGGCTGAGTACGCCGGTGACGGCAGTGATAGGCCAGAGCCAGTCGTGTTGGAGGAAGGGCAGGCTGGCGAGGGTGAAGATCACGCAGGCGGCAAAGAAGGCGTAGCGGCTCAGGAGTGACAGGCTCATACGGTTTCCTTGGGTTCGGACTCAAAAACTTTGGCAATACACAAACCACCTCGCGATGGCGGTGCGTCAGCCAACATCAATGTCGAATATAATGGCGTTTTTGAGTCAAAGGCCTTTTTAATGTCAATGTCTGTTGCCCAGCCCTCTGCACTTATCCACATCGCCGCCGCCCTGTTGATCGGCCCCGACGGGCGAACCCTGCTGGTGCGCAAGCGCGGCACCCAGGCGTTCATGCAACCGGGTGGCAAGATCGAGGCCGATGAAAAACCGGTCAGCGCACTGGCCCGGGAGCTGGAAGAAGAGTTGGGTCTGCTCATCGATACGGCGCATGCCACGTTCCTCGGGCAGTTCTCGGCCCCCGCCGCCAATGAGCCGGGTTTTGTCGTGCAGGCCGAACTGTTTCTGCTGACCATCGATGCCGAAGTCACCCCGGCTGCCGAGATCGAAGAAGTGATCTGGATCGATCCGGCCAGCGACGGTGGTGTCGTTCTGGCGCCATTGACACGGGACCTGATCCTGCCGTTTTATCGAGCTTCGCTGACCGCTATCGCCTGATCATTACGCAAGGGACTTCGCCCATGATCCCGCTTCAAGACCTGCTGATTTTCGCCGCTGCCGCGTTGCTGATGGTGCTGACACCGGGGCCGAACATGATCTACCTGATCTCCCGTTCGATCTGCCAGGGACGCAAGGCCGGGGTCACCTCGTTGCTTGGCGTGGTCGCGGGTTTCTTCGTGCATCTGTTCGCCGCCGCGGCCGGTTTGACCGCGGTGTTCCTGGCGGTGCCAATGGCCTATGAAGTGTTGAAGTGGGCCGGTGCGCTGTACCTGTTGTGGCTGGCCTGGCAGGCGGTCAAGCCGGGTGCGCGTTCGCCGTTCGAAGCGCAGCAGCTGCCACCGGACTCGTCGCGCAGGCTCATTACCATGGGTTTTCTCACCAGCGCCCTGAACCCGAAGATTGCGGTGTTCTACCTGTCGGTGTTCCCGCAGTTCATCAGCCCCGAGCACGGTTCGGTGTTCACGCAAAGTATCGTCCTGGGCCTGACCCAGATCAGCGTCAGTTTCTGCGTGAACCTGATGATCGCCCTGTTCGCGGCGGGCATCGCGTCATGGTTCGTCAGCAATCCGACATGGCTGGCGATGCAGCGTTATTTCATGGGCTTTGTCTTGTCGGCGCTGGCGTTGCGCTTGATGCTCGAGCAAAAACGGATGGCCTGAACATGTTGATTCAGCGACTGGATGCCAGCCATGCGCTGGACTATCGGACGATGACGCTCGAAGCTTACGACCGGCACCCCCGGGCGTTCACCTCCAGCGTGCGCGAACGAGCAACGATGCCCTTGAGCTGGTGGGAGTCGCGCCTGACCGGCAAGCTGGATGTGGTGCTAGGCGCTTTCGACGAGGGCCGGTTGGCGGGCATCGCCGGGCTGGCCTTCGAGCCCCGGGAAAAGGCCCGGCACAAGGCGACGCTGTTTGGCATGTACGTGTCCGCCGACGTGCGCCAGCGCGGGCTTGGTTTGCAACTGGTGCAGGCGGTGCTGGCCGAGGCGCGGACCCATCAATATCTGCGGCTGATCAAATTGACCGTCACCGCCGGCAACGATGCCGCATTCAACCTCTATCGGCGCTGCGGCTTCGTCCAGTTCGGCCTGGAGCCGATGGCAGTGCGGGTGGGGGAGGATTACTTCGACAAGATCCACATGTGGCGCGAACTCTGAATCCGCCCCGATCAAAAAATGTGGGAGCGGGCTTGCTCGCGAATGCGGGTCAACATTCAGCATTGAAGCTGACTGATACACCGCTTTCGCGAGCAAGCCCGCTCCCACATATCAACGAACGGCGCTTACCCCATCCAGCGTCGAAAACGACGTGTCCTTGGCCGTCAGCAAAAAATCCCTCATGTACGGCGCATCGAGCATGTCGGCCCGAATCGCCGCATACAGCGTCGCAAACAAACCTTTCTCGCCCAGGCGCTTGGCCTTCACGTAGCCCCGTGAGCTGTATTCATGCAGTGCCCAATGGGGCATGCCGCACACGCCGCGACCGCTGGCCACCAGCTGCATCATCATCACCGTCAGTTCCGACGTGCGGACCTGGGCCGGCTCGACGTCGGCCGGTTCCAGAAAGCGCGTGAAGATATCCAGCCGGTCACGTTCCACCGGGTAGGTGATCAGGGTCTCGCTGAGCAGGTCCTGCGGGACGATGTAGGCCTTGTTGGCCAGGCGGTGCTGGTTCGCCACCGCGAGCATCGCTTCATAAGTAAACAGCGGCACATAGGTGATCCCTACCAGATCCACCGGGTCGGACGTCACCACCAGGTCCAGGTCGCCACGGGCCAGGGCGGGCAGGGGGGCGAAAGAGAAGCCCGACGCCAGGTCAAGCTCGACTTCCGGCCAGGCATCGCGGAACTGGTCGATGGTTGGCATCAGCCACTGGAAGCAACTGTGGCATTCGATGGCCATGTGCAAGCGCCCGGCGGTGCCTCCGGCCAACCGCGCGATGTCGCGCTCGGCCGCGCGCAGCAGCGGCAAGGTGGCATCGGCCAGTTGCAGCAGGCGCAAACCGGCGCTGGTGAAACGCACGGGCTTGGTCTTGCGCACGAACAACGGCATGCCCATGCGTTCCTCAAGCTCCTTGAACTGATGGGACAGCGCCGACTGGGTCAGGTGCAGGCGGTCGGCCGCATCCACCAGGCTATCGGCTTCGCGCAAGGCGTGCAGGGTCTTCAGGTGACGGATTTCAAGCACCGGGGGCTCCATGAGGAAAACTTGTGATCAACACGAAAAGGTTGAGTTTGTCTCATGATGCCCTGGCTGTCGACAATAGCGCCATCTTTTACAGGAGCAATTCGACATGGCCGTAGCCCACACCCTTGGTTTTCCCCGCATCGGTGCCGACCGCGAACTGAAAAAAGCCCTCGAATCCTACTGGAAGGGCGACCTCGACCAGCAAGCGCTGCACAGCGTCGGTCGCCAGTTGCGCGCTACTCACTGGCAATTGCAGAAAGACGCCGGCATCGACCTGCTGCCGGTCGGCGACTTCGCCTGGTACGACCAGGTACTGACCCATTCCCTGGCATTCGGTGTGATCCCCGAGCGCTTTGACAGCACCCGGGACGAACGCGGCCTGCCGACCCTGGACACCTTGTTCGCCATGGCCCGTGGCGCCACCGTGAGCTGTTGCGGCAGCGAGCACGGCCAGGCGCAATACGCCCAGGAATTGACCAAGTGGTTCGACACCAACTACCACTACCTGGTCCCGGAATTCAGCGCAGACCAACAGTTCAAGCTGAGCTGGGAGCAGCTGTTCGACGAAGTGGGCGAAGCCCAGGCTCTGGGGCACACCGTCAAGCCCGTCATAATCGGCCCGCTGACTTACCTGTGGCTGGGCAAGGTCAAGGGCGACGACTTCGACAAACTCGACCTGTTGGAACGCCTGCTGCCGGTCTACAACGAAATCCTCGGGCGCCTCGCTGCCCAAGGGGTGGAGTGGGTACAGATCGATGAACCGATCCTGACCCTCGACCTGCCGCAGGAATGGAAAAACGCCTTTGAACGCGCCTACCACATCCTCCAATACTCGCCGCTGAAAAAGCTGTTGGCGACCTACTTCAGCGGCCTGCAGGACAACCTCGGCCTGGCCGTCGGCCTGCCGGTGCAAGGCTTGCACATCGACGCGGTGCGCGCGCCGGATCAACTGCTGCACGTGCTCGATCGCCTGCCGACCTACAAGATCCTCTCGGTGGGCCTGGTCAATGGCCGCAACGTCTGGCGCTGCGAGCTGGAACCGGTGCTGGCACAACTGCAATTTGCCCAGGAACGCTTTGGCGACAACCTCTGGGTCAGCAGCTCCTGCTCGTTGCTGCACAGCCCGGTGGACCTGGAGCGCGAAGACAAACTCGATCCCGAGCTGAAAAGCTGGCTGGCGTTTGCCGTGCAAAAATGTGGCGAAATCGCCGTACTGCGCGATGCCCTGAACGATCCGCAAGCGCCCAAGGTGCAAGCCGCGTTGGCCGAAAGCCGTGCCATTGCGACCAGCCGCGCTGAATCTCCGCGCATCCATAAAGCCCAGGTGCAAGCCCGCATCGATGCCATTGGCACAGCGGACAGCCAGCGCCAATCGCCGTTTGCCCAACGCATCGAGCAACAGCGTGCACGGTTGAAACTGCCAGCGTTCCCGACCACCACCATCGGCTCGTTCCCGCAGACCGGCTCGATTCGCCTGGCGCGCCAGGCTTTCAAGCAAGGCAAGCTGTCGGCCAACGACTACACCGACGCCATGCACCACGAAATTCGTCATGCCGTGCAAATCCAGGAACGCCTGGGGCTGGACGTGCTGGTGCACGGTGAAGCCGAACGCAATGACATGGTCGAGTATTTCGCCGAGCAACTCGATGGCTATCTCTTCACGCGTTTTGGCTGGGTGCAGAGCTACGGTTCACGCTGCGTGAAACCGGCGATCATCTACGGCGACCTGAGCCGCCCGAAAGCCATGACGGTCGACTGGATCACCTATGCGCAGAGCCAGACCGACAAGGTCATGAAAGGCATGCTCACCGGTCCCGTGACGATGCTGATGTGGTCCTTCCCCCGTGAAGACGTGTCGCGCAAAGTCCAGGCACAGCAACTGGCGCTGGCCCTGCGCGACGAAGTGCTGGACCTGGAAGCGGCCGGCATCAAGATCGTGCAGATCGACGAAGCCGCATTCCGCGAAGGCCTGCCGCTGCGTCGGGCACAATGGCAGGAATACCTGGACTGGGCGGTGCAGGCATTCCGCTTGAGCGCCAGCGGCGTGCGTGATGAAACGCAGATCCACACCCACATGTGCTACAGCGAATTCAACGACGTGATCGAGGCCATCGCGGCGATGGATGCCGATGTGATCACCATCGAAACCTCGCGTTCGGACATGGAGTTGCTGCAGGCCTTCGAAGCGTTCGACTACCCGAACGACATCGGTCCGGGTGTCTATGACATCCACTCGCCACGGGTGCCGGACACGGCCGAGATGGTCAAGTTGATCAGCAAGGCGGTGAAGCGGATCCCGGCCGAGCGGTTGTGGGTCAACCCCGATTGCGGGTTGAAGACCCGCGCCTGGCCGGAGACTGAAGCGGCGCTGGTGAACATGGTGGCCGCGGCACGCCAGCTGCGAAGCCAACTGGCTTGAGGAACCCGCACGGGAGCGGATTGACCGCTCCCGTGCGGCCTGTCAGCCCTGATCGAAATGTCTGAGCGCCGCTGATTTCTTGCCGATATCGGCGTAAGGCAGGTTGGCGTTATCGGCGTGGGTCAAGGCACGATGTTCAGGCAACTTAAGATGCGCTTTTTCGAACTCGAGAAAGGCGGGGGCCGGCTTTGCGTAGTGGAAATGGGCATACCACAACAGCGTGGGAGGCGTTGCCGTCATGTCCCATATTTCGTATTCCTGCAAGTAATCGGTTCGCCGATCAGGACGTTTGCCCAAAGTTTTCAGCGCACTGGTCTTGCGTATCTCTGCGGCGTTTTGGCTGATCAGATCATCGAGCATTCCATCCGTAGGGTTTTTGCTGCGCAGTGACTGACGGGTGCGCATCCGACGTCCGGTGGCAATCAGTTCCACTGCCTTGTTCCGCAGTTGCTCGATGACGGGGCTCTGTGGGGAAATGGCTTCGATATCGAGCGCCCGGCGCTTCAGTTCGATGGCCTCGTTGACCATCATGTGCTCCAGATCGACCGGGAGCATATCCTGCGCTGCATAGGCTTGAATTCTCGACCGGTAGGCCGGCTGCGACTGCAGGCGATTACGCGCATCTTCAATCATGGCAGCTGCGTCCTTTTGCACGGGGCGAGCGGTTGGCTCGGGAGGATTGAGCAAGCGCGACTTGCCGTTTGCACCCTGTTCCCATATTTCCTCGACACCACCCTTCCCGGTCAGGATGTATTGACGTTTCTGGGTCGTTGGTTCCCAGCGCTCCCCCCCGATCAACAAGTGGTCATCTTCGGTGATGAAGACCTTCTTGCTGCGTTGCCCGGCCGACACGACTGGCGCGGGTTGGTCGATGCCCTTGCGTGCCCGTTGGGCCATTTTTTCGATTCCCTCCAGCAAGGGCGCGACCGCGTCGAGATAGAAGTGCTGGGGATCGCTGGCGGTCCAGGCATTCATGCCGCGACGGAACTGGCTGTAGTGCTCGAGGCATTCCTGGAAAATCTGATTGCGTTGGGCTCGGGTGGCAGGGACCTCCTGCAGGCTGAATTGAGTGAACAATGCACGGTCGACGTTGATGCGCAGGCTTTCGGCTTGGGTCTGTAGATGGAACCAGGACAGATCCCGTACCGTGTTAAAGCGATTGACCGTCTCCAGAAGATGAGCTGTTCTCAGGTAAAGCAGAGTGGGCTCGTTGAGGCGTCCGTTCAACGCCTCTACTTCGGATGTCATTTGTGCCTTTTCGGTTCTGACCGTAATGCGCTCGTACCACCGGTTGAGGTCGCGCATTGCCGTTTCAATCTGTTCCAGGTGGCCGATGACTTCCAGGCGTAGCTTTCGAATGTCGTGCAGAATCCGAACGCGTTCGGCGAGGGCACTGTCTGGTAGTTCGTCCAGTTGATCGATTAGAGCGTCAATTCGGTCGGTGAGCGGATTAGACCGATGGTTGGCAAAGAAAACCCTCTGCTTTTGCCTGTCGGCGATTATCAGGGCGTCATGACTTTGCATTTCACTGAGCAGGCGTCGTTTGTTGCCATGTGCCAGGGGCGCCAGCTCGACCAGCGTCTGGTAATGCCCGCTGGCCAGTTCGATGTCGCCGATACAGGCTGCTTCGGTCTCCTGAATCAGGGCCGGACGGGCTTCTGCAGCAACACTGTTGTACTTTTCCAGTGCCGCATTGGTGCGCGAGATCCGAGCATCGATTTGCGGCGCCAAGTTGTCGGCGGCGTCGGTCAGTGCATTGTGACGACGAAACACCCGATCGGCCCACCACCTTGGCAGGCGTTCGCGAATGGCAGCAGGCCAGATCGGGTCAAGTGCATCGGCCAGATGCCCGAGCACGCCGCCGCCACCCAGCCCGCCGCCTTCGAATGTCGACCCGTAGACGCCGAACCAGGTATCCCATTGGCCGGCTTCATCGAGCGCGATGGGTTGCCGGTAGGTTTTTTTCCGCGTGCCGCTCAGTCTCAAGCCGCGTGAGTCCTTACTCGGTTCAACCTGGAAGATGCGGCCCTGGCGCGTGATGAAGTCGCCATCGGCATGCCGGTAGACATTGCGATAGACCCCGTGCTCGAGCGGTTGCAAGCCGGCCAGGGAAATCGGTTTTTCATACTCGTATCCGGCGAAGCGCTGGGCGATATGTCGTGCGTGGCGTGCTGACGTCGACCGCAATGCCGTGGCGCCTTTGCCAAGCGCCGTCAACTGACGAGCACGCGCCAGCGAGCGGACGACGGTGGTCGAGCGGGTGGCCGGCGAAGTACCGGCGATGTCCATGGCGGCATCGATCAACGACAGCAACACCGACTCTATCTCTGCCAGGCCCTCAGCCACCTCGCCATGCAACAGAGCAGCGACCGCGTTGTTGGCGCTGCTCCAGGCATCATAAAGCGCAACTCCCGCACCGACGAAGGGCACCAGGCCTATCGCCATCTTGATGTAGTTGAACGCCTTCGAGCCGCTGAGCGCGTAGCGTTCCAGGTACAGGTCGGTGCGTGAGCGCGAGGTGTCGCGATGGGCTTCGATCAGGCGGCCCATGTGGGCATTGAGCAAATGTTCGGCCAGCGAAGTCGTCGATGGCCACGCCAGGCCAACGCCGATCATGGCGTCGAAATGCTTCAACACGGCCTGGTTGATGCGGCTTGCGTGGGCCGCCTCGCTGCCTTTCAAGGCTCGGCCGGCCAGGTAGCTGACCATCTCGCTGCGCAGGCACAGATTGAACAAGGCCCGGCGAGCGCTCTCCAGGCTGTCGTAGCGGCGCAGGCATTGGCCGTCGGGGCTGTCGGGCAGATACAGCAGGGTCATCCCGCTGACCTGTTCTTCGATGAAGGTCACGCCGGACAGGGTGGTCGGGCCTTCGTTTGGCGTGTCCTTGCCGCCGGCACTCAGGTAGGCCGGGAACAGTACGATACGATTGCCGTGCGCTTGCCAGGCCCCAGGGGTCTGGGCATCGATGGCAATGGTCAGGACCTGTAGCTGGTCCTGGTTGATCTGGTTTTGCAGGTGTGCGCATTGACCCTGCAATTTGAGCATCAGGCGCCAGGGCTCGACCAGGCATTCGCGGCGATGCTCCCTGACGAAGGGCGTTTCGCTGGCCGAGCCCATGAAGGTATTACGAATCTGATCTTCGTAGCGCTGTGCAAGGTCAAGCTCGGGCAGGACCTTGCGCAGGTAGGTGTTTGTGATGCCGGTCACCAGTGCCTGGCGTGCGCTTTCGTCCGTTGCGTTGACGTGCACCCGCATCTGGGCCAGTCGCAGTGAAAGAGGCTCCAGCTGCATGGACGGGGTGTTATCGATATTGAGCTGGGCCAGCTCCTCGAGGGACATTCGGCTGCGCGTGGCACTGGGCACCGCCACCAGTTTTTGCGGGGTGCCTGGCGCCGCGCCGTCGGCCAGTTGTTTTTCCAGCTTGACCGAATCCGGCAGGTCCAGCTGGATGTCAAACTCCCCTTCAATCGAGAAGTCACCGCGCAACCGCACCTGGAGGTGTTGACGGGTGAATGCGTCACGGGGCGCCAGGGCCGCTTCCAGTTGTGCGTGACTGCGATGCATGGCCTGGATATAGGCCTCGATCAGCTTTTTCAGCTCGGCGCCGGCTGACACCGACAATGTCGCCAGCCAGGTGGGCAGACGCGAAGCCATGCCGGCACTGCGGCTTTGTTCCAGGCGCTGCGCCAGAGCCAGATGACGGGCTGGGTTAACCGGGACCTGCAGCTTGGCCAGGGTTTTGCGCCGCAGCTTTTCCAGTTCATCGGCGCGTTCTGCCGCCTGCGCCGGGTCGGCATGGCGCTGGCGTACTTGCGCGGCCTGTTCTTCAAAGCGACTGATCTGTTTATCCTGGCTGTAAAGCAACGGATCGCAACTGATTTTTGTCAGCTGCAGGGTCAGCTCCGGATCCTGTTCGCGGATCTTGAACAGTTCCAGCTCCAGGTCCCTGCGACTGGCGAAGCGTTGCAAACCGCCGCCAATGCCGGGCCAGTAAATTAGCAGGCTGTGAGGCGCGGCGGGATCGAGCAGCACCTGGGAGCGGGTGATGACAAACGGCCCCTCCAACGCCTGGGTCTGGTTGCCGCTGGTGTCTTCGATCAACGACAGACTGGCCGCCACGACATCGGAATCGGTTTCGTCAGCCGCAGACGGTTCCAGGATGGCCTGGAGCATGTCGAACTGCGGACCGTCGAGCTGATTGAGCGACCTCTGCAGTTTGGCCTCGGCCTGCAACCCGTCCTTGTGGGCCTGATAAAGCGCGCTGGACTCTCGGTTGAAAGTCGTCAGGTCGAGGACGCGCGATCGGTAAAGCAGGGCGGATGCGGCCCTGTCGGCAGCCTGTTCCGCCGTTTCCAGAGCCTTGAGGGTGTCCTCGAATATCCGCTGAAAGTCAGTAGCGCTGTCCTCTCCCAGCAGTGTTTCCAGCGCCGCCTGCTGTTGGCGAAGCGAGGTCAGGCGCATGGCCAGGGGAATATCGGCAGACAGGCTATCGAACAGCGCTGATCGATCCTCATCGCCAAAGCCTTCGGTCAACTCCAGGCTCTCAAGGCTTGGCGCCTGGGCAAACGCTCCGGCACGCCGGGCTTGCAGTTCGGGCGCAAACAGGTCGCTGATGCCTGTGGTCAATGGCCCGGTAGTGGTCGTGTACTGAAAACTGTAATGGCTGGGTAACTCGGGCGGAGCAAGTAGTTGCGCGGACAGCCAATGCTCCATGTCGCTGCGCTCCTCGAAGGCCTGGACGGGAACCGGGCGAGAGGGCAGGTAGAGCAATTGCGCGACGGGTTGCTGGCTGCCCACGGTGATCACCCAGGCCGCCGGGATTTTCCAGAGGCTGTTGTCACTCAACTTCAGCGCCAACTGTTCGCAATGGATGGGCTGGTCGTCCAGATGCACCGTCTCGGTCCCGGCGTCCAGCATCAACCACAGCGGTTTCAATTGTTCGGCACCCAGGGTTCTCAGGGCGAACCCCAGTTGCGCCGCTGATTCAATGTGAGCGCGGTATAGCTGCTCGGCCCGATCACGGCGCGACAGCGGTGTACCCGGGGCACGGGCCTGCCAATAGGCCGTCGCGCCTTCATCCAGCGGCGCGCTTGCGAACAGTGCCTGCAAGCTTTCCTGACAGGCTTGCCAGCTCGCCAAGGCGCTTTGCAACAGGCTCTGGTGGGGATTGCTGGTCAGCGTTGAAAACTCGGGGATGGCGGTCGGCGAGGAGGGTGCGAGTGTTGGGAGTCTTTCGGTCATGATTGCGTGGCTCATCCATGAGGAGCGGCGGGTCCACTCCTGATCAAGCGCCATTTAAGAAAAATCCCCTGTGCCGGTGGCACTACATAGTTATCGCATCGACCATTGAGCGGCATTCATGAAACTGTCACGCAACTGTGGCAGCGCGCTTGAACAAACTTCATCAGACTCGCGCTCTACTGGGGTTCTGCGTTTTGGTGTTTTTCCATGGGTGCTTGGTTCTTTTCACGAATGGTTTTCCTGGCCGCACTGTTGTGCGGCCTGCCGTCTCTGGCGGCGTCTCGCTGTGACGTCAATGTTGCAACCCAACGGGTTGATCTGGCCCAGGTAAGCCTGGCGTACCAGAGCATTGGCCGTGCGTCCGACCCGGCACTGCTGCTGGTGATGGGGCTGGGCGGGCAGTTGATTCACTGGCCCGACGAGGTGGTGGTCGCGCTGTGTCAGCAAGGTTTCCGGGTGATTCGTTATGACAATCGCGATGTCGGCCTGTCGACCTGGCGGCAGACGCCGGCCGAGGCCAACCTGACCTTCGAAGTGCTGCGCTACAAGCTCGGCTTGCCTGTGTCGGCGCCATACACCCTGACCGATATGGCGGACGACGGACTGGGGCTGATGGATGCGTTGCACATCGAGCAATTTCACGTGCTGGGCGCGAGCATGGGCGGAATGATTGCCCAGCACATGGCAGCGATGGCGCCACAACGGGTCGAGAGCCTTACCCTGATCATGAGCACTTCAGGAGCCGAAGGCTTGCCCGCGCCAAGTGCGGCGCTGTTGCAGTTGCTGGCGCGTCGGGGTGCGCCCAACCGTGAAGTTGCATTGGAGCAGCAGGCGGACCTGCTGGCGGCACTGGGCAGTCCGGCGGTGACTGATGATCGCCAGGCATTGCTGCAGCAGGCGGCACAGGCGTACGACCGGGCCTTCAATCCCGAGGGCGCCAAGCGCCAGATCCTGGCGATCCTGGCCGAACCGAGCCGAGTGGCATTGCTCAATCAGCTACGGGTGCCGGCGCTGGTGGTGCATGGCACGGCCGATCCGTTGTTGCCGGTGATGCATGGCGTGCACCTGGCGGCGCATCTGCGTGGCAGCCAGTTGAAGTTGATACCGGGCCTGGCGCATCGTTTTCAGGAAGCGTTCAAGGCGCCATTGCTGGCAGCCGTGTTGCCCTATCTGCGGGCGCATCGCGAGGACACTTCGCATTGGGCGCAGATCGAGCCTGTGGCTGACCACAACCTTCTTTAGCGCACGGATCAGCCGTGCAGGCGAACCCAGACGCTGACCAATGCCGTCGCCGCGATCAACCACGCCACGGCCGCGACGGCCAGCGACGCCTCGAGGCGCATTCGATCGACCATCACATACAGGGTCGCCAGGTAGATGAAGTACGGAATGATCGACCACATGCCAAACACGATGGTGGTCTTCAGGTCATCCAGCGAACGGCCCTTGCCGACGATGTAATGGGCGATGAGGGCAAAGGTCGGGAACAGCGGCACAAGCCCGGCGATGTAATAGTTCCGGGTCTTGGCCAGGGCGGCGAGGATCACCACCACCGCCGCGCCCAGGGTTGCTTTGAGTATCAGGTCCACACAGGTCTCGCTTAATGGCTCAGGCCGTACTTTTTCACTTTGTCGAACAGCGTGGTCTTGGCCATGCCCAGTTCCAGGCTGGCCTGGGTCAGGTTGCCGCCGCTGCGTTGCAGGGCGTCGCTCAGCAGGTTGCGCTCGAAGGCCTCCACCGCTTCGGCGAAGGCCAGGCCTTGGGCGCTGCCGCCCGCACCGGGTTTCTTGAACGCCGGCAGGCCCAGGGCAAAGCGCTCGGCGACGTTGCGCAGTTCGCGCACGTTGCCCGGCCAGTCGTGGCTCATCAGGTTTGACAGGGTCTGGTTGTCGAGTTCCGGCGCGGCGCGGTCGAAGCGCAACGACGACTGCTGCAAGAAGTATTCGAACAATTGCAGGATGTCTTCGCGGCGCTCGCGCAGGGGCGGCAGTTCCAGGGTCACCACGTTGAGGCGGTAATACAGGTCGCTGCGAAATTCACCGGCCTTGCTCGACTGGTCGAGATCGGATTTGGTGGCCGCGATCACCCGGCAGTCCACCGCCACGCTCTGGTTCGAGCCGAGACGTTCGAGGGTGCGCTCCTGCAACACCCGCAACAGTTTGATCTGCAGGGGCAGGGGCATGCTTTCCACTTCGTCGAGGAACAGCGTGCCGCCGTCGGCGTGTTCGATCTTGCCGATCCGCCGTTTGCCGGCGCCGGTGAAGGCGTTGGCTTCGTGGCCGAAGATCTCGCTTTCGAAGAGGTTTTCCGGCAGGCCGCCGCAGTTGAGCGCGACGAATTGCCGGGTGTGGCGACGACTGAAGTCGTGCAGGCAGCGCGCGACCAGTTCCTTGCCGGTGCCGGTCTCGCCCTCGATCAGCACGTTGGCTGAAGTATCGGCGACATTGGCGATCAGTTCGCGCAGGTTCTGCATGGCCGGCGAGCGGCCGATGATCCGCCCTTCGAGGGAATCGCGCTCGGCCAGTTGCCGGCGCAACGACGAGACTTCCCGTGCCAGGCTGCGTTGCTCCAGGGCTCGACGGGCGACATCCACCAGGCGTTCGGGCGAGAAGGGTTTCTCCATGAAGTCGTAGGCGCCTTTCTGCATGGCGCCGACGGCCATGGAAATGTCGCCGTGACCGGTAATCAGCACGACTGGCAGGCTGCGATCGCGGGCCTTGAGTCGGTTCAGCAGTTCCAGGCCATCGATGCCCGGCAGGCGAATGTCACTGATGACGATGCCGGCGAAGTTGTCGCCGACCCGTTCCAGGGCTTCCTCGGCGCTGCCGACACCGATGCAGGGAATGTCTTCCAGGGTCAGCGCCTGTTGGCAGCCGAGCAGCACATGGGGGTCGTCTTCGACGATCAATACACTAAGGTCGTTGTTCATATTGGCTCAGCGGGAGTGGGGCTTACCAACGGTAAACTGAGGACGAAAGCGGTACCACCGCTGGCCGGGTGCTCGACACCCAGGTGACCGCCAGTGGCGGCGGCCAGGCTCGCGGAGAGTGTCAGGCCGAGGCCCAGGCCTTGTTCGCCGGGCTTTGTGGTGAAAAACGGTTCGAACAGGTGCTTGCGCGCTTCGGCATCGATGCCGTGGCCATTGTCCCGTACGCGCAGCCGATATTTACCATCGAATACTTCGCCTTCGAGCCACAGCTCCGGCTGCGGTTGCGCCTGCATGGCGTCCAGGGCATTGCCGATCAGGTTGACCAGGATTTGCTCGAGGCGGGTCTGGTCGATCCGCACCTGCACATCGTCGAAGTGCCGATGCAATTGCAGATGGGCGCTTTCCACGCGCCCGCCGAGCAATTGCAAGGCGGCGTCCACGGCTTTGCCGAGACAGGCCTGGCCCTTGTCGTCACCGCGCCGGGCGAAGGAGCGCAGGCTGGCGGTGATCCGGCCCATGCGGTCGATCAATTCGTTGATGGTCTTGAGGTTGGTGCTGGCCACGTCAAGCTGACCGCGCTCGAGAAAACGCACGGTGTTGCCGGACAGGGTGCGCAACGCCGCCAACGGCTGGTTCAATTCGTGGGCGATGCTGGTGGACATCTGCCCGATCGCCGCGAGTTTTCCAGCCTGCACCAGTTCATCCTGAGCACGGCGCAGCGTCTCTTCGGCTTGGCGGCGTTCGCGGATCTGACCCTTGAGCCGTTCGTTGCTGGCGCGCAGGTCGGTGGTGCGTTCGGTAATCCGACGCTCCAGTTGATTGTTGGCTTCCTGCAAGGCTTCCCGGGCGGCCAGGCGGGTGGCGATCACCTTGCGCCGCTCGTTCCAGGCAATGAGCAGGAACGCCACCAGGGCAAATGCCACGGCGACCAGAATCCCCTGGTTGATCGCTTCTCGGCGCAAATCCTGGAGTGGCGTGAGCAGGGTGAAATTCCACGGTGTATCGCTCAAGGGCCGGGTTTGCGACAGGTAGCTGATGTTTTCATCATCGGAGACCAGTTCGCTGTTGGCGGGGAAGGTGAGTTTTTCCACGCCCTCGGACAGGGTTTCCCGGGCCAGCGGTTGCAATTCGTTCAGCGGAAACCAGTAGTACTGGAGACTGCGGGCGAGCTTTTCCTTGGTGTCTTCGCTCAGCGGCACCACTGACTTGAGGCGTCGCGCCGGATCGCTGGAGAGAATGATGATGCCGTTCTCGTCGCTGACGAAGGCTTCCAGGCGCGCGCGCTGCCAGCGTTCTTCCATGGCTTCGAGGCGCACCTTGACCACCGCGACGCCAATGATCTTGCCGTGTTCTTCCAAGCCATGGGCCAGATAGTAACCGGGTTCGCCGTTGGTGCTGCCGATGCCATAGAAGCGTCCGGGCTGGCCGCGTACGGCGTTCTGGAAATAGGCACGGAAGGACAGGTCTTCGCCCAGGTAACTGTCGACATCGCGCCAGTTGCTGGTGGCCATGACACGGCCGGTGGTGTCCATCACGTAGATGGCCCGGCTGCGGCTGCGCCGGTTCAGGCCTTCGAGGTAATCGTTGACGGTCTGCCGGTGTTCCGGCGTCGGGTCGGCCAGCAGCCTGGAAACACTGGTTTCGAGTTCCAGCAGGCTGGGCAGGTAGGTGTACTTGCTGATCTCGCTTTCGACGGCGCGGGCGTGCAGTTCCAGCTGGCGCTGGCCGTTTTCGCCGAGGCTGCGGATGCCATAGTGTTCACTGGTCCAGAAGCCGATATAACCCAGTCCGATCATCAGCGCGATGATCAGCGGCGGCAGGAACAGATGGCGAATCAGGCGGGGTTTCACGGCGAGTGATGGCGACGTGGCGCGATAGAGAGTGGGGTCGCATTTCATCACAGATGCCTTGGGTCAACCACAACACAAATCCAAACCTTGCCCCGCCCCCTGTAGGAGCCGGCTTGCCGGCGAAAGCGTTAGCCCGGATACCAGAGTTCGTCTGGACACCGCCTTCGCTGGCAAGCCAGCTCCTACAGGGGAACGGTGTTTTCTTAGTGTTGCAGAATCTTGTTGAGGAAGTGCTGCGTACGCTCGGCACGGTGGCTGATGTCGCCGAAGAACTCCTCTTTCTTGCAGTCTTCGATGATCTTGCCCTGGTCCATGAAGATCACGCGGTCGGCCACTTTGCGGGCGAAGCCCATTTCGTGGGTCACGCACATCATGGTCATGCCTTCGTGGGCCAGTTGCACCATCACGTCCAGCACTTCGTTGACCATTTCCGGGTCCAGCGCCGAAGTCGGTTCGTCGAACAGCATGACGATCGGGTCCATCGCCAGCGCACGGGCAATCGCCACGCGCTGCTGCTGACCACCGGACAGTTGGCCCGGGTGCTTGTGGGCGTGCGCTGAGAGGCCGACACGTTCGAGCAGTTGCAGGCCTTTCTTGGTGGCCTCTTCCTTGCTGCGGCCCAACACCTTGATCTGCGCGATGGTCAGGTTTTCAGTGATGGTCAGGTGCGGGAACAATTCGAAATGCTGGAACACCATGCCCACCCGCGAACGCAGTTTCGGCAGGTTGGTCTTCGGGTCGGCGATGGACGTACCGTCGACCACGATGTCGCCTTTCTGGAACGGTTCCAGGGCATTGACGCACTTGATCAGGGTCGATTTGCCGGAACCGGACGGCCCGCACACCACGATCACTTCGCCTTTCTTGACCTCGGTGCTGCAATCAGTCAGCACCTGGAAGTCCCCATACCACTTGTTGATGTTTTTGATAGAGATCATACGGCGAACCTTTTTTGCAGACGCTTGACCAGCTGCGAGGCGGCAAAGCTGATGATGAAGTACACGAGACCTGCGAAGATCAGGAACTCATTGGAGCGGCCAATGATGTCGCCACTGGCGCGCGAAGCATTGAGGAAATCCACCAGGCCGACGGCGTACACCAGCGAGGTGTCCTGGAACAGGATGATGCTCTGCTGCAGCAACAGCGGGGTCATCTTGCGGAACGCCTGCGGCAGGATGATCAGGCGCATCATCTGGCCATAGCTCATGCCCAGCGCCTGGGCGGCACCCATCTGCCCCTTGGGAATCGACTGCACACCGGCGCGGACGATTTCGCAGAAGTACGCCGCTTCGAACATCATGAACGCCACGATGCAGGAGGTGAACGCGCCGATCGGGGTGTCTTCGCCAGTGATCCAGCGCAGCACGAACGGCACCGCCAGGTAGAACCAGGTGATCACCAGCAGCAACGGGATCGAGCGGAAATAGTTGACGTAGGCACCGGCAATGTTCGACAGCAGTTTGCTGTGGGACAGGCGCATCAACGCCAGGATGGTGCCGAGGATGATCCCGCCGATCACGCCCATGACCATCAGTTTGAGGGTCATGATCATGCCGTTCCACAGGCCGGGAATGGCCGGGACGATGCCCGAGAAGTCGAATTCCATCATTTACCCCCTACGGAAATCAGGCCAGGCACGGCGACTTTCTTCTCGACCAGGCGCATCAGCAACATCAGGCTCATGTTCAGGGTGAAGTAGATCAGCGTGGCCAGGGTGAAGGCTTCGAACAGGTTCGCGGAGAACTCGGCGGTCTGTTTGGTCTGCGCGAGCAGCTCCATCAGACCGATCAGCGAGGCCACGGAGGTGTTCTTGAAGACGTTCAGGAATTCCGAGGTGAGCGGCGGAATGATGATCCGGTAGGCCTGGGGCAGCAGCACGTTCCAGTAGATCTGCGGCAACTTGAAGCCCATGGCGCGGGCAGCGGATTCCTGGCCGCGGGGCAGCGCCTGGATACCGGTGCGCACCTGTTCGCAAACCCGTGCGGTGGTGAACAGGCCCAGGCACACGACGACGCTGAGGAAGGCCGAGGTGGTCGGATTCAAGTCCTGCTTGTACCACTCCTGCAGGTCGGCTGGCAGCAGGTCGGGTACCAGGAAGTACCAGATGAACAGCTGAACCAGCAGCGGCACGTTACGAAAGAGTTCGACGTAGCAGGTGGCGATGCCCGATACGATGCGGTTCGGCACGGTACGCATGACACCCAGGATCGAACCCAGTGTCAGGGCAATGATCCAGGCCGCGATGGCGATGCCGATGGTCCAGGCCAGACCGGACACGTACCAGTCGAGATACGTCTCGCTGCCCACGCCGGTGGACTTGAAGAACACGCTCCAGTCCCAGTTGTAATTCATTAGGGTCTCCCCTCAGATCGATCGATGTACAGGTACCCGCTTGGGGGAAGCTCCGTTCCCGCCTGATCTTTACGATCAGGCACACGCTCCCGGCTCGACAGCCACCGGTTCGAGTGTTTCCCAAAAATGCCAGCAGGAAGTGACCACCTCCTGAAAGGGCCAGGGCCCTCCCAGGAGATAAGGTTAGTCAGAAATCAGGATTTCTTGTCGTCAGCCGCTTTATCGGTCGGATTGGCGATCAGGGCCTTGAGCTCGTCGCTCATCGGGAAGTTCAGGTTCAGGTTCTTTGGCGGAATTGGCTGCATGAACCATTTTTCGTAGATCTTGTTGATCTCGCCCGACGCGTAGGTGGCCTTGATGGCGTCATCCACGGCCTTTTTGAACGGCTCGTCGCCTTTGCGCACCATGCAGCCGTAGATTTCGTAGGACTGTGGAGTGCCGGTCACGGCCCAGTCACTGGCCTTCTTGGCCTTGGCCGCTTCACCGGCCAGCAGGGCGTCGTCCATCATGAAGGCCACGGCACGGCCGGTTTCCAGCATCTGGAACGATTCGCCATGGTCTTTGGCGGAGATGACGTTCATGCCCATCTGCTTGTCGGCGTTCATCGCCTTGAGGATGCGCTCGGACGTGGTGCCGGCGGTGGTCACGACGTTCTTGCCGGCCAGGTCCGGGAAATCCTTGTACTTGGAATCTGCCTTGGACAGCAGGCGAGTACCGATTTCGAAGATACCGACGGAGAAGTCAACCTGCTGCTGGCGTTCGACGTTGTTGGTGGTCGAACCGCACTCGAGGTCCACGGTGCCGTTCTGCACCAGCGGGATACGGGTTTGCGAGGTGACCAGGTTGTACTTGACCTGCAGGTTCGGCAGGTCCAGGTCTTTTTTCAGGGCTTCGACGACTTTCAGCTGGATGTCGTGGGAGTAGCCGACCGGTTTGCCGGAGGCGTCCGCGATGTAGGAGAAAGGAATGGAAGCGTCACGATGCCCGAGGGTGATGACACCGGACTCTTTGATCTTCTTCAGGGTGCCGGTGAGTTCGGCGGCGAAAACTGGCGTGCTGATCAGAGCGGCAGCAATGGCTGCGCCCAGGATATGGGGAACGATGCGCATCAAATTTTCCTCGACTTTGTTTTTTTTATGGAGCCAGTTCTTCGGCCCTTTTGTGCTTCGAATGCCTGACGGCTCCTGAAGTGTTGGCGCAACAGGCATTCGTCCAAGAGTGTAGAGCATGACTCGTGCCAGGCCAGGCAGTAGGACATATTTTGTTGATTTATAAGGAGATTAAATTTTTATGGAGGGCATTTTGGGGCAGAAGAAATCCGGTTTACCGAATCGACCACCAAGTCGCGTTCGGAAAACCGAATGCGCATGTGTAGGAGCCCGGCTTGCCGGCGAAGGCGCCCGACAGACTGGCGCAAGTCTTGAGGACGCCTTCGCCGGCAAGCCGGGCTCTACAAAGGAGGGGAAATCAGGCCGCTTCGATCTTGCTGCGGTTCTGCTCGACCTTGCTCAGGTAATCCGCGAGCCTCTGCTGCTGCTCAGGAGTGGTGAACAAACCGAGTTTGCTGCGACGCCACAGAATGTCGTGGGCGCTGGTCGCCCACTCTTCGCTGCACAGGTAATCGACCTCACGGGTGTAGAGGCCGCCGCCAATGTGTTCGCCCATGTCATTGAGGCTTTGTACGCCTTCGAGCATGCGCCAGGTGCGACTGCCGTAGGTGGTGGCCCAGCGGCGCGAGATTTCGCTGGGGATCCAGTCATACTTGTCGCGGATCAGCGAGCTCAGTGCCTGCGGTGTGCTCATGTCTTCGCCGCCCGGCAGGGTGGCGGTGGCGGTCCAGCCTGGCTTGATCTGCGGGAAGTGCGGGGCCAGTTGCGCCAGCGCCGATTCGGCCAGCTTGCGGTAAGTGGTCAGCTTGCCGCCGAACACCGACAGCAGGGGCGCTTCCTCGCCGCTGCCCGACAGCGCCAGGGTGTAGTCGCGGGTGACGGCGGACGGGTTGTCGGACTCGTCGTTGCACAGCGGACGAACGCCGGAATAGTTGTGCACGACATCGTCGCGGCTGATCTGCTTCTTGAAGTGGGCGTTGACCACTTGCAGCAGGTACTCGGTTTCCGCCTCGGTGATCGCCACTTTGGCCGGATCGCCGGTGTACTCACGGTCGGTGGTGCCGATCAGGGTGAAGTGATTGAGGTACGGAATGGTGAAGACGATGCGCTGATCTTCGTTTTGCAGGATGTGCGCGTGATCGCCTTCGTACAGTTTCGGCACGATCAGGTGACTGCCCTGGATCAGGCGGATGCCGTACGGTGATTCCATTTTCAGGTCGTCGCGAATGAACTTGGCGACCCAGGGGCCGGCTGCATTCACCAGCGCCTTGGCGCGGATCGAAAACAGGCTGCCATCGGCGCGTTCCAGGTGCAGGTGCCACAGGCCTTTGGTGCGACGCGCGCTTACGCAGCGGGTCTGGGTGTGGACGTGGGCGCCGTTTTCCCGGGCTGCCATGGCGTTCAGTACCACCAGGCGCGCATCGTCGACCCAGCAGTCGGAGTATTCGAAACCTTTGGTGATTTCGCTTTTCAGCGCACTGTCCGGGCCGAACTTCAGGCTCTTTGAGCCGGCCAGTTTTTCACGTTTGCCCAGGTTGTCATAAAGGAACAGGCCTGCGCGGATCATCCAGGCCGGGCGCAGGTGCGGGCGATGGGGCAACACGAAGCGCATCGGCTTGACGATGTGCGGGGCCTTGGCCAGCAGCACTTCGCGCTCGGCCAGCGCTTCGCGCACCAGGCGGAATTCGTAATGTTCGAGGTAGCGCAGGCCGCCGTGGATCAGCTTGCTGCTGGCCGACGAGGTGTGGCTGGCCAGATCATCCTTTTCGCAAAGGAACACCGAAAGGCCGCGACCGGCGGCATCTGCCGCGATCCCTACGCCATTGATGCCGCCACCGATGACGGCGATATCGTAGACCTCGGCGAGAGGCGGCGTAGGCAAGGTAGTAGTGGGCATCGGCTAAGGCCTCGGAATTCTTTGATTTTCTGTATTTGAATTCGAACATTAATGTTCATTTGCGAAAATCTTAGCCCATAAAGACGCCCACAGCCAGTCGCATTCGATTGAAAAAACTGATCGAAGGGCGGTTAAAGGAAAATATTCGAACATAAAAGCAAAGATCGCAGCCTTCGGCAGCTCCTACAGGGATATGCAAAACCTGTAGGAGCTGCCGAAGGCTGCGATCTTTTGATGTTGAGAAGGGTTAAACGACTTCGAGTCGAATCTTGTGCTGATGCAACAACTGGGTCAGCGCCGGCACCGGCTCCTGGTCGGTGACCAGATAATCGATCAGGCTGATCGGTCCCAGGCGGATCATGGCGTTGCGCCCGAACTTGCTGGAGTCGGCGGCGAGAATCACCTTGCGGGCGTTGGCGATGATCGCCTGGGAGACCCGCACTTCCTGATAATCGAAATCCAGCAGGCTGCCGTCTTCGTCGATGCCGCTGATTCCGACCAGGGCAAAGTCGACCTTGAACTGGTTGATGAAGTCGACGCTGGCCTGGCCGACCACACCGCCGTCACGCCGCACATTGCCCCCGGTCAGCAGCACGTCGAAGTCGTCCTTGGCGCTGAGCATCGAAGCCACATGCAGGTTGTTGGTGATGATCTTCAGGTGATTGTGGTTGAGCAGGGCGCGGGCAATGGATTCGGTGGTGGTTCCGATATTGATGAACAGCGAGGCGTGGTCGGGGATCTGCGCGGCGATGGCTTCGCCGATGCGCTGTTTCTCATCGCGCATCTGATCGGCGCGCATGGCGTAGGCGGTGTTTTCAACACTGGAATCGTAAGCCGCGCCACCGTGGTAGCGGCGCAACAGATTGGCTTCCGCCAGTTGATTGATATCGCGGCGGATGGTCTGCGGGGTAACAACGAACAGCGTGGCCATTTCCTCGATGCTGACATAACCGCGTTCACGGACCAGTTCGAGGATTTGCTGCTGACGGGGAGGCAGATTCATGGGGCGTCCTTTGGGCTGCCGTGCAAAATTTGCCCATGATGCCGCAGGAATCTGCTCCCTACCAGTTACATACAGATACGAGCCTGTATCGCGGTTTATTCAGCTTCGTCTTCCGCCGCCCAATCGCGGGTGCGGCTGACCGCTTTTTTCCACCCTGCGTAGAGTTTTTCCTTCGCCGTTTCATCCAGCGTCGGCTCGAACTTGCGCTCGATCACTGCCTTGCCACGCAATTCGTCCAGGCTGCCCCAGAAACCGCAGGCCAGGCCCGCCAGGTAAGCGGCGCCGAGTGCCGTGGTTTCGCGCATCTGCGGGCGCTCGACCTGAGTGCCGAGGATGTCGGCCTGGAACTGCATCAGGAAATTGTTCGCCACCGCGCCGCCGTCCACACGCAGGGCCTTGAGGCGTTCGCCGGAGTCCTGTTGCATCGCATCGAGCACGTCGCGAGTCTGGTAGGCAATCGACTCCAGCGCGGCGCGGATGATGTGATCGACGCGCACGCCGCGGGTCAGGCCGAACAGCGCGCCACGGGCATAGGGGTCCCAGTACGGCGCGCCGAGGCCGGTGAAGGCCGGCACCAGATACACGCCGTTGCTGTCCTTGACCTTGTTGGCGAAGTATTCGGTGTCGTGGGCATCGTTGATGATCTTCAACTCGTCGCGCAGCCATTGCACGGTGGAGCCGCCGTTGAACACTGCGCCTTCCAGCGCGTAAGCGACTTCGCCACGGGGGCCGCAGGCGATGGTGGTGAGCATGCCGTGGTTGGATTTCACGGCTTTGTCACCGGTGTTCATCAACAGGAAGCAACCGGTGCCGTAGGTGTTTTTCGCCTGCCCGGCCTCGACACACATCTGACCGAACAGCGCGGCCTGTTGGTCGCCGGCGATACCACCTATGGCGATGCCGCTTTTGGTGTGACCGTAGATTTCCGACGACGACTTCACTTGCGGCAGCATTTCCCGCGGGATATCCAGCACTTCCAGCATCTTCGCATCCCACTCCAGGGTGTGGATGTTGAAGAGCATGGTGCGCGAGGCGTTGGTGTAGTCGGTGACGTGCACCTTGCCGCCGGTAAATTTCCAGATCAGCCAGCTGTCGACGGTGCCGAACAACAGCTCGCCGTTGCGCGCGCGTTCGCGGCTGCCTTCGACGTTGTCGAGAATCCACTTGAGCTTGGTGCCGGAGAAGTACGGGTCGGTGACCAGGCCCGTGGTGTCGCTGATGTATTGCTCGTGGCCATCGCGTTTGAGCTGCTGGCAAATCTCGGTGCTGCGTCGGCATTGCCAGACGATCGCGTTGTAGATCGGTCGGCCGGTGTTCTTGTCCCAGACCACGGTGGTTTCACGCTGGTTGGTGATGCCGATGGCCGCGACTTGGTCGTGGTGCAGTCCCGCTTGCGCCAGGGCTTCGACCATCACCGCACTCTGGGTGGCGAAGATTTCCATCGGGTCATGTTCGACCCAGCCGGCTTGCGGATAATGCTGCGCGAACTCGCGCTGGGCGGTGCAGACCACGTTGGCGTCGCGATCGAAAATGATCGCGCGCGAGCTGGTCGTACCCTGATCGAGGGCAATGATGTAGTTCTTGTTCTGAGTGTCGGTCATGTCGATTGCCTTGGACGAAATAGGGGAGTGAAGCCTGGCGCGCGAGCAAAAGGGGCAGGGTCGCGCGCCAAGGGTATCAAGAGGTTCTGGGCTTGCCGTCAATGGCTGGTGTTGCATCCTTTGTAGCAGGTGCGGCGTCAGGCAGGTGACGGGCAATCAAGCCGCGGTAGGCGGCAGCCCCCAGGCAGGCACCGACAATCGGTGCAAATACCGGAACCAGGAAGTACGGAATATCGCGGCCGCCAGTGAAGGAAATTTCACCCCAGCCGGCGAAGAAAGTCATCAGTTTAGGGCCGAAGTCCCGTGCCGGGTTCATCGCGAAACCGGTCAGTGGCCCCATCGAACTGCCAATCACCGCAATCAGCAGACCGATCAGGATCGGTGCCAGCGGGCCATTGGGCAGGCCATTGTTATCATCGGTCAGCGACATGATCACGCCCATCAGGATGGCGGTGATGATCACTTCGACCAGGAATGCCTGGGCGGTGGACAGGCTTGGGTTAGGGAATGTGGAAAACACCGACGCCAACTCAAGGCTGGCTGCGGAGCCGCGAACCATTTGGTGAGTTTGTTCGAAATCGAAGAATAGGTTGCTGTACAGCGTGTACACCAGCAAGGCGCCGCAAAAGGCGCCAGCCACCTGGGCGATGATATAAAAAGGCAGTTTGCGCTTTTCGAAGTCGGCAAAAATGCTCAGCGCGATGCTCACGGCAGGGTTCAGATGAGCGCCGGAAACCCCTGCGGTCAAATAGATCGCCATGCTCACGCCGACACCCCAGATAATGCTGATTTCCCACAGGCCAAAGCTGGCACCCGCGACCTTGAGCGCGGCAACGCACCCAGTGCCGAAGAAGATCAGCAGCGCAGTTCCCAGGAACTCGGCCATGCATTGGCTCGAGAGTGACGGTTGTTGTAAAGCAGTTGTCATTGAAACCTCATTGTTTTTCTTGTCTGACGCTTTCATTCCAGCAGGGTCAAAGCGCGTTCTTGATTGAGGCAGGATCCCCATCCTGTTCCCGTTTTACAGCTGGGCACTGCGGTAGGACTTTTCATTCAGATTCAGAAACGAAAAAATATAGACAAGAAACGCTGCTGTCAAAGGTCGAAAGTGAACCGTCGGTCACAAATAATCTATAAGTTGTGTGAATGACCGCGTCAGCGAGTGGCCGGGGCGCTTTTTTGCAACGGTTCGGCGATAGAGCCTTTTTTGGATCAATGTCTTAGAATCCGGCGCAGGATTTTTCCACTGCCACCCAGTCTGGAGCTGTCATGACACCCGCATTGGATTTGCTGAAAAAGGTTCGGGCCGAACACCGCGTGCACAGTTATGAACATGACCCGAAGGCGGCTTCCTATGGCTTGGAAGCCGCGGAGAAGCTCGGACTGGACCCGGCGCAGGTGTTCAAGACCCTGCTGGCGGCCAGTGAGAAAGGCGAGTTGCTGGTGGCGGTGGTGCCGGTTGGCGGAAGCCTGGACTTGAAGGGGCTGGCGCATGCGGCCGGGGTGAAGAAAGTCGAAATGGCCGACCCTGCGGCGGCCCAGCGCTCCACCGGTTATCTATTGGGGGGTATCAGCCCGCTGGGGCAGAAGAAGCGCTTGCGCACCTTTATCGACAGTTCGGCTCAGCCATTGGCGAGCATCTTTGTCAGTGCGGGACGGCGGGGGCTGGAAGTCGAACTGGCACCGGCGGTGCTGGCGGAGCATACCCAGGCGAAATTTGCCGAGATTGGCCGTGCTTGAACTGTAGGAGCGAGCTTGCTCGCGATGGACGTCAGGGCACCGCGTGCATTCAGGCAGCCCTCGTTATCGTTGACCACCATCGCGAGCAAGCTCGCTCCTACAGGGGGGATCAGTGCGCAGGGCTGTAGCGCCGCACCCCTGAATCAACCGTCGGAATCTGCGCCGCCATGCTGCCGGACGCCTGGAACAGCACCAGGTGTTCCGCCGCGACACGAATGCCGACCTCTGCGCCGACCAGATGATCGACATGGCTCGGGAAGATCGATTCCAGTTGCGCGCCAGTCGGCATTTGCAGGCGATAAAGCGTCGAGGCGCCCTGGAAAGACTTGCCGACAATCCGCGCCTTCAAGGCACTGTCGGGCGCATAAACGATATCGTCCGGACGCAGCAAGACATCCACCGCACCGCCGACCGGCCAGGTGTAGGCACGGTTGCCGCGCAATTCTCCGAGCTCCGTCTGCACCGACTCCGGGCTGCTCAGCTGACCGCGGATGAAGTAACCCTGGCCGATGAAGCTGGCCACATAGGGCGTCAGCGGTTCGTGATAGAGGTTGTAGGGCGTATCCCACTGCTCCAGCCGGCCTTCCTTGAACACGCCGACATGATCGCTGACTGCGAAGGCTTCTTCCTGATCGTGGGTCACCAGGATCGCACTGGTGCCGCGGGCCTTGAGAATGTCGCGCACCTCGTGGCTGAGCTTGCGGCGCAATTCACCGTCGAGGTTGGAGAAGGGTTCGTCCAGCAGCAGCAATTGCGGTTCGGGCGCCAATGCACGCGCCAGGGCGACCCGTTGCTGCTGGCCACCGGAAAGCTCGTGGGGGTAGCGCTTGCCGAGGTTTTTCAGGTTGACCAACTCGAGCAGTTCTTCGGTGACGCGATCCTTGTTCGGATGTTTGCGAATGCCGAAGGCGATGTTGTCGGCCACGGTCAAATGCGGGAATAGCGCGTAATCCTGGAACACCATGCCGATCCGGCGTTTCTCCGGCGCGAGGGTGAAACCGGCACTGGAGATGGTCTCGCCCGCCAGCTGGATATCCCCTTCGTGCACCGGTTCGAAGCCGGCGATGGCGCGCAGGGTGGTGGTCTTGCCGCATCCTGAAGAGCCCAGCAGGCAACCGATGTCGCCGGCGTTCAGGTGCAGGTTGAGGTTTTGCACCACGCGCTGGTCTTGATAGCCGCAGGCGAGGTTGCGCAGGTTGAGCAGTAATGGCTGGCTCATGCGTGGTGGTACGCCGGTTCGACGAGGAACTCGAGCAGGGCTTTTTGCGCATGCAGACGGTTTTCGGCTTGATCCCAGGCCACCGAGCGTTTGTCATCGAGCAGGTCGACGCTGATTTCCTCGCCACGGTGTGCTGGCAGGCAGTGCATGAACAGCACGTCGTCAGCGGCCAGGTCGAGCAGGGCGCAGTTGACCTGATACGGGGCGAACAGCTGAAGGCGCTTGGCGGTTTCCTCTTCCTGGCCCATGGAGGTCCAGACGTCGGTGCTCACCAGGTGTGCACCCCGCACGGCTTCCTTCGGATCGCGAACGATGGTGACTCGATCGCCGGCCTTGGCCACAAATTCTGGATTAGGTTCATAGCCTTCCGGGCAGGCAACGCGCAACTGGAAGTCGAACTGGATCGCCGCTTCTATATAGCTGTTGCACATGTTGTTGCCGTCGCCGATCCAGGCCACGGTCTTGCCCTGGATCGAGCCACGGTGTTCGAGGAACGTCTGCATGTCTGCCAGCAACTGGCACGGGTGCAGGTCGTCGGACAGGCCGTTTATCACCGGCACGCGGGAGTTGGCGGCGAATTCGGTCAGGTTGCTGTGGGCAAAGGTGCGGATCATCACGGCGTCGAGCATGCTCGACATGACGATCGCGCAGTCGCCGATCGGCTCGCCACGGCCCAGCTGGGTATCGCGAGGCGACAGGAAGATCGCCTGGCCACCGAGCTGGATCATGCCGGCTTCGAAGGAAATTCGGGTGCGGGTCGAGGACTTTTCGAAAATCATCCCGAGCACGCGGTTTTTCAAGGGCTCGAACAGTACGCCGCGGTTACGCAGGTCTTTGAGCTCAACGCCTCGACGGATCACGCTGACCAGCTCTTCGGGCGTGCAATCCATCAGGGAGAGAAAGTGCCTTGCGCTCATCATTGACTACCTTTTTGCTACAAACCGCAGATGCTCAAAGCCTTGTTTAACGGAACAACGGGCGAGACCTGCGGCGTAAGCCGCACGGGGCGACGAAATAGGGGAAGGCGCGATCTTATAATTAAATGTCGCGTCTTACCAATAGGGCTACGGTTTTTAGGGGATTCGGAGGGGCTATGGGGTGACCGCGATAGCGCTTTTGAAGCCTGTTTCCTGACTGCAGCCAGGCATTTGTACACCGGCGCCGTGGAGGTTTGCAAACAAGCGGGACGGTAATGGTGTTGGGACAGTCGGTTTCCAGGTGCCGCCAGGACTGCCGTCGAGCTGATTGCCGGCGGTTATCGGCAGGCCTGATGGCCGCCGATTCACAAGACGAACGTCGCTGGCGCGGTGGCAGGGCAGGCGCCATAGTTTTGTTCCCGCGGTCGCTATTGCCCGCCCAGAACAAGACAGAGACTGGCCATGACCAAGACTCTCCATCACCGTGCGTGCCATTTGTGTGAAGCCATCTGCGGCCTGACCATCGAAACCACTGAGCTCGAAGGCCACCTGCAGATCACCTCGATCAAGGGCGACTCCCAGGATACGTTTAGCCGCGGCCATATCTGCCCCAAGGCGGTGGCCCTGCAAGACATCCAGAACGATCCGGATCGCCTGCATCGACCGATGCTGCGGGTGGGCAGCGAATGGCAGCCGATCGAGTGGGACGCCGCCTTCGACCTTGTGGCCGAACGCCTGGCGGCGATTCAGGAGCGCCACGGGCAAAATGCGGTGGCGGTTTACCAGGGCAACCCCAGCGTGCACAACTATGGGTTGATGACCCACAGCAATTACTTTCTTGGCCTGCTGAAAACCCGCAACCGGTTTTCTGCGACGTCGGTCGATCAGTTACCCCATCACCTGACCAGTCACTTGATGTACGGCCACGGTCTGCTGTTGCCAATACCGGACATCGATCACACCGACTTCATGCTGATTCTCGGCGGCAACCCGCTGGCCTCCAACGGCAGCATCATGACCGTGCCGGATGTGGAAAAACGCTTGAAGGCGATCCAGGCCCGGGGCGGCAAAGTGGTGGTGGTCGACCCGCGTCGCAGCGAAACGGCGGCGATCGCCGACCAGCATCTGTTCGTGCGTCCCGGTGGCGATGCGGCGCTTTTGTTCGGTTTGCTCAATACCTTGTTCGCCGAAGGCCTGGCCCGCGCCAGTCATTTGCCGGTGGACGGTCTGGATGAGGTACGCGAAGCCGTGGCAGGTTTCAGTGCCGAAGCCATGAGTCCATTGTGCGCGGTGCCTGCGGAGCAGATCCGCCAGTTGGCCCGGGATTTTGCCGCAGCGCCGAGCGCGGTTTGCTACGGCCGCATGGGCGTCTCGACCCAGGCGTTCGGCACGCTGTGCCATTGGCTGGTGCAGTTGATCAACCTGGTCACCGGCAACCTCGACCGCGTCGGTGGTGCCTTGTGCACCGAGCCGGCGGTGGATCTGGTGGCCTCGACCTCGGGCGGGCATTTCAATCTGTGGCAGAGCCGGGTGTCCGGGCGTCCTGAGTATGGCGGTGAACTGCCGGTGTCGGCCTTGGCCGAAGAGATGCTGACTGAAGGCGAAGGGCAGGTTCGCGCGTTGATCACCGTGGCGGGCAACCCGGTGTTGTCCACTCCCAATGGCCGCCAGCTGGAACAGGCGCTGGACGGCCTGGAGTTCATGGTCAGCATTGACCTGTACATCAATGAAACCACGCGTTATGCCGACCTGATCCTGCCGTCCACCTCGGCGCTGGAAAACGATCATTACGACACCACTTTCAATATGTTCGCGGTGCGCAACGTCAGCCGTTTCAATCGCGCCATCCTGCCCAAGCCTGAAGGCGCCTTGCACGACTGGGAGATTTTTGTCGGCTTGGCCAAGGCGTTCGCGATCAGGACGGGCAAGGAGTTGAAGCCCACCATCGCCCCGGCGCAGATGATCGACCGCGGTCTGCGCATGGGGCCGTACGGCGATGCGTCGCCGCACAAGCTGTCGCTGGCCACTCTGTTCGATTATCCTCATGGGATTGACTTGGGCGCGCTGAAATCCAACCTGGCGTCCCGGCTGAAAACCGCCAACCAGCGAATCCAGGCAGCCCCTGGCGCCATAATCGCCGACCTGGCGCGCTTCGCAGCATTGCAGGCGCCGACCACCGATGAGTTGTTGATGATCGGCCGGCGACATGTGCGCAGCAACAACTCGTGGATGCATAACTATCACCGTCTGGTGAAGGGCAAGCCGCGTCATCAGTTGTTGATGCATCCAGAGGACCTGGCCAGTCGCGGGCTCACCGACGGGCAGCGGGTGCGGGTCAGTTCGCGGGTCGGGGTCATCGAGGTGGAAGTCCTGGCCAGCCTGGATATGATGAAAGGAGTGGTCAGCCTTCCGCACGGTTGGGGCCACGCGCGGCCGGGGGTGCAAATGAGCATCGCCAGCGGCCAGCCGGGTTCCAGCGCCAATGACCTGACCGACGAGTGTCAGCTCGATGAATTGTCGGGTAACGCGGCGTTGAACGGTGTGCCGGTGACCGTGGTAGCGGCCTGATCGCATCTGACGGAGAGACCGAGCAGGGCGCTCGGCTTTCCGTTACAATGCGCCACCGTGCCGACCCATGAGTCGGAAAGTTCAGCCGAGGTGCTCCATGGATATCATCGAAACGATTAAAGAGCAGATTGCCAACAACACCATTCTGCTTTACATGAAAGGCTCGCCGAATGCCCCGCAGTGCGGCTTCTCCGCGAAAGCATCGCAGGCCGTGATGGCGTGTGGCGAAAAATTTGCGTACGTGGATATCCTGCAGAACCCGGAAATCCGCGCCAACCTGCCTAAATACGCCAATTGGCCAACCTTCCCGCAACTGTGGGTAGCGGGCGAGCTGGTCGGCGGTAGCGACATCATGACTGAGATGTCCGCTGACGGTTCGCTGCAGTCCCTGATCAAGGACGCGGCGGCCAAAGCTGCGGCAGCCAAGACCGAAGCCTGATACTCGGGCATCGAAAAACCCTTCACGGTTATTCGTGAAGGGTTTTTTTTCGCCTGCAAATTGTGGGAGCGGGGAGGGTTGTCCTATTGGATGAAGCTGACTAACATGTCAGAAAATTCATCCTATGATTGGATGACAGGGCGAATCCTATGTCAGACATTTCTCCGTTAGTTAAACGTTCCCTGGTCGATCAGGCCCTGGAGCAGTTGCGCTTTCGCATCAACCAGGGCGCCTGGGCGGTGGGGCAGCGCCTGCCGACCGAACCCGAGCTGTCCGCCGAACTGGGTATCAGCCGCAACACGGTGCGCGAAGCCATGCGGGTGCTGGCGTTTTCCGGGTTGATCGAGATTCGCCAGGGCGACGGCAGTTACCTGCGGGCCCTGGTCGACCCGCTGGACACCCTCAAGGCGCTGTCCCGCTGCTCGCTCGAGCAGGCGCGGGAAACCCGGCACATCCTCGAAGTCGAGGCCATCGGGCTGGCCGCCCTGCGTCGTACCGATGAGGACCTGGTGGCATTGCGCGAGGCACTGGGCGTCAGCGGCAGCCACTATCACGGCGATCTCGATACCTACATTGCCTGTGACCTGGTGTTCCACCGCCGCCTGGTGGACGCCGCGCACAACCCGACCCTCAGCGAGCTGTATCGCTATTTCTCCAGCGTTGTCGGCGAGCAATTGCGCCACTGCCTGAACATCACGCCACGGCGCCAGGAGGTCTTCGACCTGCACGTCGAATTGCTCGATGCCGTGGAGCAACGCGACCCGGAACGGGCCAAAGCCCTGTCGAGGCAGTTGATCAATGAACCTTGAAACCGAGAACACCATGTCCAGAGATCTCCCATCCCCCAAGCGCACGGCAGAGCTGGAAGAGTTGCTGATCGACGCTGAGGCCGATGACGAACAGGTCCAGCAAACCCAGCCGCTCCTGGTTCGGCCGTGGCTATTGCTGCTGGGATTGATCCTGGTGGCGCTGAACCTGCGCCCGGCGCTGTCGAGCATGGCGCCGATGCTCAGCGAAGTATCGAAAAGCCTGGGTCTGTCGGCGTCGCAGGCCGGGTTGCTGACCACCTTGCCGGTGCTCTGCCTCGGCCTGTTCGCGCCGCTGGCGCCAGTGCTGGCGCGTCGTTTCGGTGCGGAGCGGGTGGTGCTGGGCATTCTCCTGACCCTGGCGGGCGGGATCATCCTGCGCAGTTCCTTTGGCGAGATCGGCCTGTTCGCCGGCAGCGTACTGGCCGGCGCCAGCATCGGTGTGATCGGTGTATTGCTGCCTGGCATCGTCAAGCGTGACTTCGCCAAACAGGCCGGGACCATGACCGGTGTCTACACCATGGCCCTGTGCCTCGGTGCGGCCATGGCGGCGGGCGCGACGGTGCCGCTGAGCGAACACTTCGACAAGAGCTGGGCAATGGGGCTCGGTTTCTGGGTGATTCCCGCGCTGGTCGCGGCGCTTTTCTGGTTGCCCCAGGTCGGGCAGAAACACGGCGCGCACAACGTGGCCTATCGGGTTCGCGGCCTGCTGCGCGACCCGCTGGCCTGGCAAGTGACCTTGTACATGGGCCTGCAATCGTCCCTGGCCTACATCGTGTTCGGCTGGTTGCCGTCGATCCTGATCGGTCGTGGCCTGACCCCGACCCAGGCCGGCCTGGTGCTCTCGGGTTCGGTGATCGTTCAGTTGGTTAGCTCCCTCGCCGCGCCCTGGCTGGCGACGCGCGGCAAGGACCAGCGCCTGGCGATCGTGATCGTCATGGCGCTGACCCTGGGTGGTCTGTTCGGTTGCCTGTACGCGCCGATCGAAGGCCTGTGGGGTTGGGCGATCGTGTTGGGCCTGGGGCAGGGCGCCACGTTCAGCCTGGCGTTGACCCTTATCGTGCTGCGCTCGCGGGACTCCCATGTGGCGGCGAACCTGTCGAGCATGGCTCAGGGCTTCGGTTACACCCTGGCGTCGATGGGGCCATTCGCGGTCGGCATCGTGCACGACTGGACCGGTGGCTGGAACGCCGTGGGCTGGATCTTCGGCGTCATCGGCCTGGGTGCGATCATCGCCGGCCTCGGTGCCGGGCGCGCACTGTACGTACAAGTCGAAAGCGAAAAGGTCTGACCCCTGCGCACTGTCGGTATTCGCCTGGCGAATGCCGATAGTGTTCGGCGTATTTGCAGACTATCGTGCAGGCCATCCATCGATTGAACGGAGCCTGCCCATGAGTGATGCCCACAGCGCATTGATCACCCAGTTCTACCAAGCCTTCCAACGGCTGGATGCCGAGGCCATGAGCGCCTGCTATACCGATGACGTGGTGTTCAGTGATCCGGCGTTCGGCGAGCTTCGCGGGCGCGACGCGGGTGATATGTGGCGGATGCTGACCACCCGGGCCAAGGATTTTTCCCTGACCTTCGATGACGTTCGTGCAGATGAGCGCACCGGTGCTGCTCATTGGGTGGCGACGTACCTGTTCAGCCAGACTGGCAACACCGTGGTCAACGATATCCAGGCACGATTCGTCTTTCGCGACGGCAAGATTTGCGAGCATCACGATCACTTTGATTTGTGGAAGTGGTCGCGTCAGGCGCTGGGTTTCAAAGGCCTGCTGCTGGGTTGGAGTCCGCTGGTGCGCAACGCCGTCCGCGCGCAGGCCCGAAAGGGGCTGAAGGCATTCCAGGCCAGTCGCTGATAAGATCGCGGCTTGTTTCCTTTCAAGCCTCGATCGTGCCGTGACCACCCTCAGCGAAAATCCTCCCGACGCCGATTCACCGGTGAGCAAACCCTGGTTCGTCTACCTCGTGCGGGCGGCCAACGGCTCGCTCTACTGCGGGATCAGTGACGATCCTGTGCGCCGCTTCGCCGCTCACCAGAGCGGCAAGGGCGCGCGCTTTTTTCTCTCCAGCCCGGCCGTAGCGCTGGTCTATACCGAACTCTGCCGCGACAAAAGCGAAGCGCTGCGCCAGGAGCGGCTGATCAAGAAACTCAGGAAAAGCGCGAAGGAATGCCTGGTGGCCAGCGCCGCCGCCGGCTTATCAATCTGACTGATAAGTTCCCATCAGGTGGACCTGTAGGCTGCCCTGCGAATGCGCGCTAAGCTGCGGACTCCTGATTCCTGCGGCGGAGCCGAGCATGTCCGAGTTGATTCTGCATCATTACCCGACGTCCCCTTTCGCCGAAAAAGCCCGGCTGCTCCTGGGTTTCAAGGGGTTGTCCTGGCGCTCGGTGACGATCTCGCCCGTGATGCCCAAGCCCGATCTCACCGCCTTGACCGGTGGTTATCGCAAGACTCCGGTGTTGCAGATCGGTGCGGACATCTATTGCGACACCGCCATGATCGCCCGTCGCCTTGAGCAGGAAAAAACCCTGCCGGCGTTCTTCCCCGAGGGGCAGGAAATGATCGCCGCGTCCTTCGCGGCGTGGGCCGATTCGGTGGTGTTCCAGCATGCGGTCAGCCTGGTGTTCCAGCCGGAATCGATAGCGGTGCGTTTCGGCAATATGCCGCCGGAAGCGATCAAGGCGTTCATCGCCGACCGCGCGGGCCTGTTCAGTGGCGGCAGTGCCACCCGCTTGTCCGCCGAGCAGGCCAGGCACCAATGGCCGACGATCATGGCGCGCCTGGAGCAGCAGCTGCAGCGCGAAGAGGGGGACTACCTGTTCGGCGAGCCGTCGATTGCCGACTTTGCCATGGCTCACCCGCTGTGGTTCCTCAAGGCAACGCCCGTGACCTCGCCGCTTGTGGATAACTATCCGGCGGTCTCGGCGTGGTTGGCGCGGGTGCTGGGGTTTGGCCACGGTGCGCCGAGTGACATGACTTCCGAGGAAGCGCTGAGCGTGGCCCGCGATGCGACGCCTGCTGCATTGCCGGATGAAGCGTTCGAAGATCCGAATGGTTTCAAGGTGGGGCAGCAAGTGGTGATCGCCGCCACTGACTACGGCGTCGATCCTGTCTCGGGTAAGCTGATGTTCGCTGGCAGCGAGGAATTGATTGTGCGTCGAGAAGACGAGCGCAGCGGCGTGGTGCATGTGCACGTTCCGCGATTCGGTTTCCGCATCGAAGCACAATAACCCCGCCATACACGACCTTGTAGGAGCTGGCTTGCCAGCGAAGACGGTGGTTCAGTCGACAAATGTACCGGCTGAACCACCGCATTCGCTGGCAAGCCAGCTCCTACAGGTCATTTCAAGGCTGCCAGAATCGCATCCGGGTCATACCCGCGAATCAACGTCCCGTTCACATCGATGATCGGAATCCCACCGCCACCCAACGCCTGATAGGCCTCGCGCGCCTCGGCATCCTTCTCGATATCAAACTCCTTGTAAGGGATACCCTTCTGATCGAGAAAGCGCCGGGTCAGCTTGCAGTAGCCGCACCACTCGGTGGCGTAGAGCACGACGTTGGCCTTGGCTTGGGTCTGCTCGGACACCACTTGCGAAGGGTTGAACACCCGCTCGATCTTGCCCCAGTTCTGATAGACCACGACCACCAGCAGGATCAGCAGGCATTTCTTCAGTACGCTGCCCAGCATCAGTTGCGGCGCTTGAGCTGGTCGGTGAGCGAGGTCGGCAGGCCCTTGATGATCAGGGTGCCAGCTTCTTCGTCGTACTCGATCTTCGAGCCCAGCAGGTGCGCCTCGAAGCTGATGGACAGGCCTTCGGCACGGCCGGTGAAGCGGCGGAACTGGTTCAGGGTGCGTTTATCGGCCGGGATCTCCGGCGACAGGCCGTAGTCCTTGTTGCGGATGTGGTCGTAGAAGGCTTTCGGGCGTTCTTCGTCGATCAACCCGGACAACTCTTCCAGGCCCATGGGCTCGCCGAGCTTGGCCTGGCTGCTGGCGTAGTCCACCAGGGTCTTGGTTTTTTCGCGAGCGTCGTCTTCGGGCAGGTCTTCGCTTTCGACGAAGTCACTGAAGGCCTTGAGCAGGGTGCGGGTTTCGCCGGGGCCGTCGACGCCTTCCTGGCAACCGATGAAGTCGCGGAAATACTCCGAGACTTTTTTGCCGTTCTTGCCCTTGATGAACGAAATGTACTGTTTGGACTGCTTGTTGTTCTGCCACTCGGACACGTTGATCCGTGCCGCCAGGTGTAATTGACCCAGATCCAGGTGCCGGGACGGGGTCACGTCCAGCTGTTCGGTCACCGCAACGCCTTCACTGTGGTGCAGCAGGGCGATGGCCAGGTAATCGGTCATGCCTTGCTGGTAGTGGGCGAACAGGACGTGGCCGCCGACCGAGAGGTTGGACTCTTCCATCAGTTTTTGCAGGTGCTCCACCGCCACGCGACTGAAGGCGGTGAAATCCTTGCCGCCCTCGAAGTACTCCTTCAGCCAGCCGCTGAACGGATGCGCCCCGGATTCAGCATGGAAGAAACCCCAGGCCTTGCCTTGTTTCGCGTTGTAACTTTCGTTGAGGTCGGCAAGCATGTTCTCGATGGCGCTCGACTCGGCCAGCTCGGAGTCGCGAGCGTGCAGAACTGCTGGTGTGCCGTCGGGTTTTTTGTCGATCAGGTGGACGATGCAATGACGGATCGGCATGGGCTTCTCGGCTGATTGAAGACGGGAGGGCGCGCTCCCCGAAAAAGCGCCCAGTGTACCGCAACCACTGGATTTGGCGCGGTGCGAAGGGCATTTCCAGGGCGACCGGTGGTGCTTATGCGTTTTTTTCCCGATTTAGAGCAATAAAGCTGACCAATTGGGTAGCTAGAGGCGGATATTTCCCCGTCTCTGTGCTAGTTTTGCCCGGTCTTACGCGTAGTCACTGCGTTAAGCGTGCATTCAGCATTTGTCAGGTCGAACCAAACCCTGATTTCGGAATCTATAACCCCGATCCCGTGGTTATTCAACCGAGGGTGCCAGATCCAGAAGATCGGGCTCGATGGCTGACACTGCACTCTGCAATCCATATGAATTTGATAGGGAAGGAACACTACATGGCTCTTACTAAAGACCAACTGATCGCCGACATCGCTGAAGCTATCGACGCGCCGAAAACCACCGCGCGTAACGCTCTGGACCAACTGGGCCAAATCGTTGCCGATCAGCTGGAAAACGGCGGCGAAATCACTCTTCCAGGTATCGGCAAACTGAAAGTGACTGAGCGTCCTGCCCGTACTGGCCGTAACCCTTCGACTGGCGCTGCCATCGAAATCGCTGCCAAGAAAGTGATCAAGCTGGTTGTGGCCAAAGGCCTGACCGACGCTGTTAACAAGTAAGACTTGTTAAAAAAAACCGTGCGCCGGAGCGATCCGGGCACGGTTTTTTTGTGTCCGCGATTTACCAGGCAGTGGCTCAGCTTTTCTGCGCCCAACGTTCGCGCCATACCTGCTGTTCGGAGGGGGTCTTGAAGGTCCAGGCGACGAATCGGCTCTGCTTCTGACCCTGGGACATTTCCACCACCTGGCTTTGCAGGGCACCGGCCTTCTTCAGGGCGGTCTGAATCGCCGGCAGGTTCGAGGCCTTCGACACCAGGGTGCTGAACCACAACACCTGCTGGCCCACCTGCGCGCTTTCGCTGATCAGTTGCGTGACGAACCGCGCCTCGCCGCCTTCGCACCACAATTCCGCCGCCTGACCGCCGAAATTCAGCACCGGCAGTTTGCGTTTCGGATCGGCCTTGCCCAACGCGCGCCATTTACGGCTGCTGCCCCGGGTGGCTTCCTCCAGCGACGCGTGGAACGGTGGGTTGCACATCGTCAGGTCAAAGCGCTCGGCGCTCTCCAGCAGACCCAGCAGAATATGCTTGCGGTTGCCCTGCTGGCGAACCTGGATGGCCTTGCTCAAGCCGTTGGACTGGATGATGGCCTTGGCGGCGGCAATGGCGGTGGCGTCGATCTCCGAGCCAAGGAACTGCCAGCGGTAGTCGCTGTGACCGATCAACGGGTACACGCAGTTCGCGCCCATGCCCACGTCCAGCACCTTCACCGCCGCACCGCGGGGGATGACGCCGTCATTGATGCTGGCCAACAGGTCGGCGAGAAAGTGCACATAGTCCGCACGACCCGGCACCGGCGGGCACAGGTAGTCTGCGGGAATGTCCCAGTGGGCGATGCCGTAGAACGCCTTGAGCAGCGCCCGGTTGAACACCCGCACCGCGTCCGGGCTGGCGAAGTCGATGCTTTCCTTGCCGTACGGGTTGATGATCACGAACTTCGCCAGCTCCGGCGTGCTCTTGATCAGTGCCGGGAAGTCGTAGCGACCCTGGTGGCGATTGCGCGGGTGCAGGCTGGCCTTTTCACGCGGCTCGACGGTCTTGGCCGGGGTCGCGGGTTCGGGCTTCTTGCGCGCAGGTCTGGGTGTGCGGGGGGCGGTCATGGGTGTGATCGATTCGGGTATGGCTGAAAGTGGCGGGCATTGTCCCACATCCTGTCACAATCGGTGTGCCCCCTGTAGGAGCTGCCGCAGGCTGCGATCTTTTGATTTTGTTTTTAAAAGCAAGATCAAAAGATCGCAGCCTGCGGCAGCTCCTACAGGGGAGTTTTGGTGTTCAAGAAAAAAAGGGAGGCCACCAGGGCCTAATGCCAGTCAGTTAAGCTGACTGGCATTTTTATTTCTGATCGGATACTTCGGCGATTTGAGCCGGATGGCTCGGG